>JASHUE010000863.1:0-4182 GCA_030040195.1 Streptosporangiaceae bacterium
GACGCGACCTGCCGGAAACCAGACAGCGCGAGAGTCTCGTTGACGACCTGCGGCGGCGTATAGCCGCTGATCGCGGGGGAGACGTCATTGCGTACCACGACATACCTGATCCCGGCCCTGGCCAGGTAGGCCGCCAGACCGGGCACGTCCTGGCCGGACTCGACCGCCTGCTCCGCGGTGTCGAGCACGATCTGCGAGCCCGCGCCGCTGTAGGGGACCAGGCCGCGCTCGGCCCAGGGCGAGGATGCCAGCGGCTCCAGCGGGTCGTCGATCGTCTCGCCCCAGGTGTACTGGCCGTGCGGATCAGCCGGGACCACGAGCGCGGTGTTCCGTGGCGAGTGCGCGGCGAGGTAAGCGGCGGTCTGGTACAGGTACTTCGGCACGCTGGTATACGTCCCCGCCTGCAGGACCTGGCCCGTCAGCTGGGGCCACGCCAGTCCGGCCAGGGTCAGGACGACCACCGGGGCGAAGGCGGCGTTGACCGCGAGCCGCGTGCCGCGCAGCGGCAGGCTTTGCCGCCAGCACCATTCCATGAGATGAGCGATGCCGAGCGCGAGCGCTACCGCGATCACCGGCTCGATCTTGTACATACTCCGGAACGGCGCCAGCGTCCCGTTAAGCAGGTTGTCGACGGTGGCGTGCCAGGGTCCGCCGAGCGGGCCGTAATACCCGGCCATCGCGGCTGTCGCGACGAGGCCGACGCAGATGCACAACCAGCGCCGCTCGGGCATGTCGCGGCGGGCCAGCCCGGCCAGGCCGGCCGCGGCCACGGTGGCAGAGGCGAGGATGGCGATGGGCGAGGTGACCATCGCCCACCCGGCCGACAGCCAGGGGGTTCCGCCCAGATTGAAGTAGGCGGTCCACGTCCCGGCGCCCCGCAGCACCGCTGCCGCGGCCAGGGTGCCGGTGGTCGTCACCGACTGCTCGATATAGGGCAAGAAGTTGAAGGCATAGCGACCCTGCAGCAGCAGCGGGATCGCCCACCATGCGGTGGCGGCACACACCGCCCCGCCCCATTTCAGGCTGAGCCTCACGCGCTGCCTGGACTTGGTGTGCGTGAGGATGTACAGGGCCGGCAGCACCAGCACGACCAGCGTGCAGGCGGCATTGACGCCACTCATCGCGGCCACGGCGAGGCCCGACCGGGCGACGGCCCGGCCTTCGCTGGTCTGGCCCCGCACCGCTGCGACCAGGGGGAGCACGGCCCAGGGCACGACCAGGCCGGGCAGCGCGGTCGCGGAGGTCGATCCGATGAGGATCGTGAAGGTCGGCCACAACGCAAACACCGCGCCGGCCAGCAGCCGGGAGCTCTCGCTGCCGATGTTCAGGGCCCTGGCCAGCTTGACCATGCCGGCGAAGCCGACCGTCATCAGCAGCGATAGCCAGAGCCGCTCGATCAGCCAGACGGGAATGTGCATTAGCTGGCCGGCCAGGTAGAACGGCGCCATCGGGATCGCGTATCCGACGTACTGATCCTGCAGGCTCCCGAGCCACTCCAGCGGGTTCCACAGTGACCAGAGCCTGGCCAGAAATTCCTGCGCGTCGAGATCCACGCCGAGCTTGGTGTCGTAGAAGATCCGCCCGGCGTCCGTACTGCACAAGGTCGCGAGCGCGACCAGGAAGACGATCAGGAACCACCAGCGGTCGCGCAGGATCTTGCCCGGCGGAAGCTGCTTCGGGGCGACCGGCCTGGCGATCCTGACCTGCGGGAGCGTGATGGCCGGGGGCAGGTCGACCGCGCTGGCGGCCGGACTGAGGGCGGATGTCCGCAACTGGCCGAGCGGCCTGCCAGGCCGATCTCGGCCAGCCGACGTCATGTCTTCCGCCGCAAGATCAGCAGCAGATTCCAGCTGACCAGTTCCCTGAGCACCGGAATCCGGACGATGAACGCGCACCACCTCGGGTAATAGCGCGGCCTGGCGTCCACGATCTGGACGTCACGGCGGGCCCGCATCATGCGCATGACCGGGCCGATGTGCACCCGGTAGAGGTTGGTGCCGACGCAGTGCTTCGGCTCCCGGCCGTAGCGCCGCACGAAGCGCCTGGCGGCATAGCCGGCGCCGAGCAGGTGCCACGGGGACATCTCGTGACCGCCCCACGGCGAGTACCAGTTGGTGTAGGAGAGGTAGATCACGCCACCGGGCCGGGTTACGCGGATCATCTCGTCGATGAGCCCGACCGGATCGGCCACGTGCTCAAGGACGTTGGATGAAAAGCAGGCATCGGCGCTTCCGTCGGCCACGGGCAGCCAGTACCCGTCGGCCTGCACCGCACCCTCGGCGGGCTCGCCTGCGCTGACCATCTCGGCCTCGTCGGGCTCGAATAGATAACAATTCGCGCCGCGAGCCCGGAAGGCGGCGGTGAAATACCCGGCACCGCCGCCGACGTCGATCACGGTCCGGCCAGGCAGGTCGATATGCCTGGCCACCTGATCGGCCGAATCGGAGGCCAGGCCGGAGTAAAAGACGGCCGGCTCGGTCTGCTCGAGCAGGAATAGCCGGAACAGGCGAATCGACCTGGCTAGGCCCTGTGAGCCAGGGACGGCCGTCGGCCTGGTGGCATTGCGCTCAGCGGATCCGAGCCCGACGGGCCGGCGCCCCAGCATCGATCGCAGGCTCATAGCCGTCTCTTATCGCGCCTTCCTGGGGTGCCTGCCGGCGCGGTCACAAAAGCCAGCCCGTCATCCCCGCTGATGACCGGGTCGGCGGGCAGGTGGCGCCCGCCGGGCCGGAACGACCACTACCACTTCGAGGAAATTACCAGGATGATACGTCAATGTCCGGTACACATTACTCGTTGGTACTGCGCCTACCTTACTGTCTGACTTCATCCCAACCTGGAGCGTGATGGCGTGAGTCAGGACTCGGCGGCCCGATCCACATCAGCAGCGCTGGAATCGCTGGAAAGCGGCGCATCCGGCCTGCACGTGGTAGCGGCCGAGCCGGGACTTGGCGGGACTGGACTGCAGGAGACGGGCCACCCAGCCACGGTGCTCGGGGAGCCGGACCTCGGGGCTCAGGAGAGCCCGCGGCGGCTGCTGTTCGTAGCCTGGCGGGATCTCGCCAACCGCCGGGCTGGCGGTTCGGAGGTCCTGGTGGACCGGCTCGCGGCGGGCATGACCGAGCGCGGCGATCAGGTCAGCCTGCTCTGCGGCGGGCCGTCGGAGCAGCGCTCGTACAACGTGGTGCGCAGCGGCGGCACCTACAGCCAGTTCGTGCGCGCGCCACTGACCTACTGGCGGCACCTGCGCAGCAGCGACCTGGTCGTCGAGGTCTGCAACGGCATGCCGTTCCTGACACCGCTGTGGTCAGGCCGGCCCCAGATCTGCCTGGTCAACCACGTTCACACGGACCTGTGGCGGATGATGTTCCCGCGCCCGGTCGCCGCCGGCGGCATCTTCGCCGAGAGCCGGGTGATGCCCTGGGCGCACCGGGATAATCTCGTCCTGACCGTGTCTAACTCCACCGCGGATGCGCTCAGGGAGATCGGGATTGCCGACGGCCGCATCCGCCAGATCTGCAACGGGGTTGTGCAGCCCGATCCGCTGACTCCGCGCTCGACCGAGCCGCTCTTCCTCGCGCTCGGCCGGCTGACCGAGTACAAGCGCATCGACTTGCTGCTTAAGCTGTGGGGCCGAGTCCGCCAGGTTGTCGGCGGCACGCTGGTGATCGCCGGTGACGGCCCGGAGCGCGCTCGCCTGGAGGCCATGGGCGTGCCTGACGTGGTCTTCACCGGCCGGGTCTCGGAGGAGGAGAAGCACCGGCTGCTGTGCTCGGCCTGGATGCTGCTGCATCCGGCGCTGATCGAGGGGTGGGGAATAGTGATCACCGAGGCGGCGATTCGTGGCACCCCGGCCATCGGTTTCGACGTGCCTGGCCTGCACGATTCTGTCGTCAACGGCCAGACCGGCCTGCTGGTCAAGAACGAGGGCCAGTTCGCTTCCGCGTGGGCATCGCTGGCCTTGGACCGCGAGCGCGCCAACGCGATGGGAGCCGTGGCCAGGGAGCGGGCCGAGCGGTTGCACTGGTCGGCCGCGGTCGAGGGGTTCGCGCACGTGGCGGACGAGGCGCTGGCCAGGGCCGAGCACGAGGCGCGACGGCCCGTGTCCCGGCGCCACGTTTCGCCGCCGCGCCGGGCGCATCGGCGGCGGCCGTGACCGGTACCCCGGCCCGGCCGGGGCCT
>JASHUE010000864.1:0-4501 GCA_030040195.1 Streptosporangiaceae bacterium
GCTTCGCCCGGCCGCCGGCGAGCTGGGTCCTCAGCGGCCAGTCGGTCATCGATGACGCCGGCCAGGTCGGCGAGCTCGACCTGGCGCTGCCAGGGCGCGCGAACCGGTCCAATGCCGTCGTCGCGCTCGCCGTGGGGGCGTTCTTCGGCGTGCCCGTCGAGCAGGCCCTGCCTCACCTGCGGAAGGTAACCTCCGTGGCCGGCCGCTACACCCAGGTCCTGCGCCGCGGTCGCAAGATCAGGCTCTTGCTGGCCAAGAACCCGGCCGGGTGGCTGGAAGCCTTCGACGTGCTAACGCCTGCTCCTGCTCCGGTGCTCCTGGCGGTCAACGCCCAGGTGCCCGACGGCAAGGACACGTCCTGGCTATGGGATGTCGACTACCGAGTGCTGCGCGGCCGCCCGGTCCTTGTTGCCGGCGAGCGGCGGCTGGATCTCGCGGTCCGGCTGGAAGCCGACGACATCGACTTCGAACTCGCCGACGGAATAGAGGACGCGGTAGACCGCGTGCCGGAGGGCGAGCTTGACGTGATCGCCAACTACACGGCATTCCAGCAGATCCGCGCCGTGCTTGGCCGGACCGAATGATGCCGGAGGGGACCGCGTGACACAGCCCATCAGAGCCCACGGCGAGCGCCCGGTCCGGCTGGTCTGGGTCTATCCCGACCTGCTCAGCACCTACGGCGACCGGGGGAACCTGCTTGTGCTGGCCCGCCGTGCGTCGCTTCGCGATATCCAGGTCGAGGCCGTGGAAGTAAACGCCGACCAGCCGGTTCCTGAAGACGGCGACATCTACCTGCTTGGCGGCGGCGAGGACCTGCCCCAGATTCTGGCGGCCACCAGGCTGCGCGCCGACGGTGGACTGGCCCGCGCCGCCGAGCGCGGTGCCGTGGTGTTCGCCGTGTGTGCCGGATATCAGCTCCTCGGGCGCGAGTTCGGCGGCGTCGACGGCGAGCGCCTTCCCGGTCTGTCCATCCTGGACGTGACCAGCGGACGCGGCGAGCGTCGCGGGGTCGGCGAGATCGTGGCGGACGTCGACCCCGCGTTGGGCGTGCCGAGGCTCACGGGGTTCGAGAACCACCAGGGCGTCACCAAGATCGGCCAGGGCGCGCGACCCCTCGCCCGGGTGACGCTGGGCGTAGGCAACGGCGACGGTACCGAAGGCGCATACGCGGGGAAAATACTGGGCACCTACCTCCACGGGCCCGCGCTCGCGCGCAACCCGGGGCTCGCCGACCTTCTCCTCGGCTGGGCTGTCGGTCCGCTCGCGCCGCTGCCGACAGTGTCCGAGGAATGGGCCAGGCAGCTTCGGGCCGAGCGGCTGGCCGCGACGACATCAACCGGCTGACGGGCCAGCCTCAGTAGACGAGAGCCTGTGCTCCCTCGGCAAGCACCTCGGCCACGAACGTGGCTGCGCCAGCGATCCTGACTCCCTTAACCACATCTTCCTCGCCGATCTCACGGCGGGCCGCGCACTGCGTGCATACCGTCACGGTTCCCTCGGCCAGGATCCTCGCAAACAGCTCGGGTAGCGGGGCCGCATGCGGTAGCTCAAGGTCTTGGCAGCCGTCCGGCAGGGCGAACCAGGCGGACTCGCCGGTCAGCCACAACGACACCGGCACGCCGCTTGAGGCGGCGGTGGCGGCCACCGTGAAGGCCTGGTTGCAGCGTTCCGGTTCTTCCTTGCCGACGGTGACTTTTACTACAAGCGCGCGGGAGCTCATGGCAGGCACCCTAGCGCGCGCCGCCGCGCATATGTGCCGGGGATCCGGCGAGTGGGTTCTCTTCGCCTCGGAACATGAGGGGCCCTCTACCTGTCCCAAGGCTCCGTCCCGACGAAACTTGGTCGAGGGGACCGGGCGGCGTGGCGTGCCGTACTCGGCCGGATTGCTGCCTTACATTCGCAGAATGACCGTACTGATCTGCAGCATCGTGCTGGTCAGCACCTTCTGGGCCATCGCTGTCGCCTGCTTGCTGCTGACGCTCGCCCTGGGCCGCAGTGGCACCGACGGACCTGACGGGCAACCTGACCACTGACGGGATCTTCCGATGGGCACACCAGAACGCGGCCCCGATGGGCCGCCCGAGGACTACGAATTGCACCCGAGCCTGACCCCGCTGCGGTTTCTGCTCGGCCGGTGGGAAGGCGCCGGCGTGGTCGGCTATCCCACCATCGAGAGCGCGAACTTCGGCCAGGAGATCAGTTTCAGCCATAACGGCAAGCCATTCCTCATCTACGTGAGCCGGACCTGGCTGCTCGCCGAAGACGGCACCCTCGGTCGGCCACTCGCGATGGAAACCGGGTTCTGGCGGCCCCAGGCCGACGGCGGGCTTGAGGTAGTGCTCGCGCACCCGACCGGGATCACGGAGATCTATATCGGCCAGCAGACCGGCACCAAGATCGAGATGGCCACGGACGCCGTGGTCCGGGCGGCTACGGCCAAGGAGGTCACCGCGGGCAGGCGGCTTTACGGCCTGATCGGCCCCGACCTCGGTTGGGCCTACGACATGGCCGCGGTCGGTCAGCCCCTGCAGTCCCACGTCTCCGCGCAACTCAAGCGCGTCGCCTGAGCCGCTAGCGTCGCCCGGCCGGGCCTCGGCCGGTAGCGTCGCGGCCGAGCCCCAAACCTGCTGCCGGTCAGTTCTCCCGCAACCAGTAGTTGTCGAACGTCGCGGCCTGCGTCGCCGTCGGCAGCGCGACTATCGCGCCCGACGAGCGCAGCTGGATGATCCTGGTCGTGCTCCAGTGACCGGATACGAGCGCCCCGCGCTGCCCGGAGGCGTCACCAATAGCGACCACGCCGAAGCTCACCGCGTCGTAGTCGGACAGATGGGCGATGACCACCTTCTGCGCGCTTGTGCCGGTGGCCGGGGCCTCGGAGATCACCTCGGCCGAGCTGCGCGGGCAGGTCACCGCCTTTTTGTTGATCTTGACGTCGGGGCAGCTGCGCGTCACCGAGAACCGCCCGCCCGTGGTGTTGTCGGTGAGCGTGATGCGGAAGTCCTTGTGCGCGGGGTCGTAGGAGACCACGGCGGTGATCGAGTTACCGGCGCGGACAATGAGCGCGGCCTTCGTCGCCGGCTCGGGGAACATCTCCCACCACGCGTAATACGTGGCCTTTCCGGCAGCGCTGCAGTCAGCGCCGACCCCGCCCTGCTCCACCGAGTCCGGCTTGCCGACGAACCCATCTAACCCGGCCCAGTCCGATGACAGGGTCAGGCCAAGCGCCTTCGAACAGGTCAGGTACGGCACGAAGAATGTGGCCTGGACGGAGTCGAAGCGGACGCCCGTGCGGTTGACTGCATAGCCGGCCCAGTTCAGTGATCCCAGCGAGCTGATGTTGCTGACGGCCGGCTCGGCCGCCGCCGCGGCGTGCGGCAAGCTGACGCGCACGATCGGCCCTCCGGGCCATGCCGTCGCCGGCGCGGCTGCCCATTGACCGCGGTGTTGGGCGGGAACGAGGTGTCCTCCTCCGGCAGCCGTCAGCACCAGCGCGGCGGTGACGACGGCAGCGAGACAGGCGCGGCGGGCTGACGTCATGGGCAGGCTTCCTCAGGCGACACCGGGGGTGGCCTTCCGCGCTGTCAGCGCTCGTGGCAGCGGGCGGGCCGGGCAGTGGTCATTATCCCGTGAGACGGGGCGCGTCGCCGATAAAGAGAAGCCCCCGGGCTTCTCCCGCAGCGCAAACTTACCCAAAAGTAAGAATGGCCAACGGGGACCGGCTGGACAGGCCGGTCGGCCCGGGGGTCCGGTGTCTGCCGTGAATTAGCCAACCGCCGCCATCACCTCAGCAGCGCTCAGGGTTCACGCAGGCGGCGGCTAGCTGACAGCCACCTCGCAAGTCCGACATCTATGCATTCTGTTGGACCACCTCCTTTCCTGCGTTAGCGTGAACGCTACGTCAGGGCGGCTGCCGCAGGCAAGCGCGTTATCGTCTGGCCGTCACTAGACTCGGTCTATGACGCAGAAGTGGGATGACACGCTGCGGGCTAGCGGATATCGCGTCACCCCACAGCGCCAGCTGGTTCTGGAAGCCGTATCCAGGCTTAAGCACGCGACCCCCGAGGAGATCTTTGCCGATGTCCGGCAGACCGCCCGCGGGGTGAACGTCTCCACCGTCTACCGGACGCTCGAGTTGCTCGAGCAGCTGGGCCTGGTCACGCATACCCACCTCAGCCACGGCGCCCCGCGTTATCACCTGGCCGCCGAGGCCGAGCACGTGCACCTGGTCTGCCAGCAGTGCGAACGCATCACCGAGGTCGACAAGGCGGCCGCGGCGCCCTTGGTAGCCGCGCTGGACCGGACCGAGGGTTTCCTTACCGATGTCGGGCACCTGACCGTCTTCGGGCTGTGCTCCTCCTGCCGGCCGTAGGCCGTCGGGGGTACGGGGGTCGTCCCCCGGGCTGGCAGCTGCCGGCCGTAGGCCGTCGGGGGTACGTCCCCTGGGCTTGCAGAGCGCACCGGGCCGCATAGCCTGGGATCGTGAACAGCCCGTTGCTGGCCG
>JASHUE010000865.1:0-3466 GCA_030040195.1 Streptosporangiaceae bacterium
TGCTGGTCGGACACGATGTGTTCGTCGGGGCCCATCAGCTGGGCTCGCATGACCATGGCCATCGCGCCGCCAGCCAGGAAGAAGAAGAACGAGGTGATCAGATAGAGATGCCCGATGATCTTATGGTCGGTCGACGACAGCCAGTCGGCCAGGATCGAGCCCTTGTGGTACGGGCGGGAGACCGCCAGCGGAGCAGCGGCCGCGCCTGGCGCCGGCTGGTTGTACGTGGTCACTGCGCACCCCCAGTCGCGTTCTGCAGCTTCTGCTGCGCCAGGATCCAGGCCTTGAACTGGGCCGGCGTCACGATCAAGATGCGGAACAGCATCCGGCTGTGGTACAAGCCGCACAACTCCGAGCAGCGGCCGATGCTATCGGGTCCGCCGTACAGCGTGCCGGTGGTGTTGACCTGGAAGTGATTCGGATGGCCGGGGATCACGTCCCGCTTGAAGTCGAACGGCAGGATCCAGAACGAGTGGATCACGTCGACCGAGTACAGGTTGAACCGGACGGACTCGTGCGCCGGGATCTCCAGCAGCGGCAGCTCGTTCTCGTTGTCGCCCGGCCCGAGGATGCCGTTCCACATGGCCCCGAGCTCGGTGACGCCGTTCGCCGAGTTCTTCACCGGGTACTGCGGATACTGGAACGTCCAGGTCCACTGGGAGCCGATCACGTCCACGACCACGTCCGGGTGTGGCGCCAGGGCATCGATCCTGTTCTCGTCCCGCGCGGTGAAGTAGAACAGCACCCCGACCATGATGAACGGGATGATCGTGTAGAGGATCTCCACGGGCAGGTTGTAGCGGACCTGAGCCGGGATCCTGTCTCCGCGCTTGCGGTAGAAGATCACCGCCCAGAGGATCCCGCCCCAGACCACGACGCCCACCGACAGCGCGGCGATCCATGAGCCCTGCCAGAGCGACACCGTCAGCCGAGCCTGGGTCGTCAGCGGCGCGCGCAGGCCGAGCCGCTCCACGTCCGCGGAGTTGCAGCCGGCCGTCAGCGTCACCACCGCTATGGCCAGGGCAGTCATTGGCAGCCAGCGCCGCGCTCTCGTCCCGCGGCGCGGGGCCCGGTGCTCGGGAGCACGGGGAGTGGGACTCACAGATGGCCTTCCCAGCAATAAGTCCCGGCGTCAGCGGCCGGTTGCGGTCGACGTCCTACAGCCTGTCGTGGAAACAGTACAACGCCTGGCTGCCCGACCTTGGGGTACCCCCACATACAGCGCGAACTTCGGCCCTGCCTCGCCGCCAGCGACCGCCGGCGAAGATCATCTCGTGCCGGGCCTAGAGTCATGAACGTGCCCTATTTCGACGCGGCGTCGGCCGAGCCGCTGCATCCGCGGGCCAGGGAGGCCCTGCTGGCGGCCCTGGCCGACGGCTGGGCTGACCCGGCCCGGTTGCACCGCGAAGGCAGGCGGGCCCGGCTGCTCCTTGACCAGGCCCGCGAGTCCGTGGCGACCGAACTCGGCTGCCGGCCTGATGAGCTGTCCTTCACCACATCAGGGACCCAGGCGGTGCACCTGGCCCTGCTCGGCGCGGTCCAGGCCCGCCAGTCCGCCGCCCGCGGGCCAGGACACGTGGTGACCAGCGCCGTGGAGCACTCGAGCGTACTGAACGCCGCGGACTGGCTCGCTCGCCGGTCTGGAACGGATGTGACGACCGCCAGCGTGGACCGGTTCGGCCGCGTCGATGTCGGCGCGTTCGCGCAGGCCCTGCAGCAGGACCGGACACTCCTGGCGTGCCTGCAGACGGCCAACAACGAGGTGGCCACGATCCAGCCCGTCGCCGACGTGATCGCGGCCTGCGACCGCTATCGGGTGCCGCTGCTGGTCGACGCGGCGGCCTCGGTTGGCTGGCTCCCCATCCCGGCCGGCTGGTCGCTGCTGGCGGCCAGCGCCCGCAAGTGGGGTGGCCCGGCCGGCGTCGGCGTCCTCGCGGTCGGCAAAGGCATCCGCTGGCGGGAGCCGCTGCCGGCCGATGACAGGGAAAACCGGCGTGTCCCGGGCTTCCCGAACGTCCCGGCCGTACTGGCGGCCGCGGAAGCGCTGCGGGCGATACGAGCGGAACGGGCCGCGTCCTCGGGCGCGCTCCGCGCGCACACCGACCGCATCCGGGCGGCGGTGCCCGAGCTGGTGCCCGACGCCGTGGTCCACGGCGACCCCGACCATCGGCTGCCGCACATCGTCACGTTCTCGTGCCTGTATGTCGACGGCGAGGCACTCGTCACCGAGCTCGACCAGGTCGGCTTCTCGGTGTCATCGGGCAGCGCGTGCGTATCCGACACCCGCCAGCCCAGCCACGTGCTGGCTGCCATGGGCGTGCTTACGCACGGCAACGTCCGGGTATCGCTACCAGGTGACGCGACCCCGCAGTCCGTCGAGGAGTTCCTGGAGGTCCTGCCGCCGATCGTGGCGAGGGTGCGCGACACTGTTAGGGCGACGAGTGCTCCATAGCCGCAGGACGACCCTCCTTGGAGGTATCGCGTGACGACCCCGCAGCGTGCGAGCGCCGGCGCCCTGACCCCCGTGCCGGTCCTCACGCTCGATGCGCTGGGCAAGAAGTGCCCCATCCCGATCATCATGCTCGCCGACCGGATCAGGGACGTGCAGGTCGGTCAGCACATCGCGGTCCTGGCCGACGATCCTGCCGCCAAGACTGACCTGCCGGCCTGGTGCGCGCTGAAGTCGCAGGAGTTCGTGCGGACCGACGAGTTGCCCGCCCGGATGGACGCGCTCGGCGCCCCGCACGAAGCCTGGTCATTCCTGGTCCGTCGCAGGTACTAGTCCTGTCCGGGGAGACGACCCCCGTACCCCCGCCTGGATGCAGGACGATCCCCCGTACCCCCGCGAAAATCGCGCGGCAGGCGCGACCGGTTACCGGGGGTCGGTCTCGTCCACCGCGCGGAATCGGTCGGCGAATCGGGAGTCGGTCTCCCACCACGGCCGCTGAGTGCTCGGGGCCGCCGCGCCTCCCGATGCGGCAACCGCGGTCGCGGTCTCCGCGCCGGCCAGCGCGGGTCCCGAGGCCGCCGAGCCGGCCGCTTCCGCCGCCTCCCGGGCGTCGAGCTCAGCGTCGATCACCTCGGCGTCGTGCTCGTCCTCGCGGATCATCTGGATCAGCTGGGCCGCCAGGAATGGCAGCCCGACAATGTCACCGAAGATCCAGAGCACTCCCCCGCCGAGCACCTGGTCGGTGGCCAGGGTCGGGCCCCACGGCCGGGCCAGCGCGTGGTAGTACGGGCCAGCCAGCAGGCTCGTGTCGGCGATCACCGCGAGGCCGAGGATCGCGTCGCCAATCACCTCGGCCGCAGTGATCCACAACGCCACCACGTACGGGTAGGCCTTCGGCACCGGATCAACTCGCAGCAGCGTCCAGAAGAATACGAAGCCTGGCGCGAGGAACGCGACGTGGGTGAGCTGCGCCACCGCCACCGACGTGAAGCCAGCCTGGTACCAGGGCGAGAAGTA
>JASHUE010000866.1:0-4160 GCA_030040195.1 Streptosporangiaceae bacterium
CGTCATCAAGGCCGGCGCGGCCACCGAGGTCGAGCTGAAGGAGCGCAAGCACCGCATCGAGGACGCGGTGCGCAACGCCAAGGCTGCTGTGGAGGAGGGCATCGTCGCGGGTGGCGGCGTGGCCCTGCTGCAGGCTGGCAAGAACGCGTTCAAGAAGCTCGAGCTGCCGGGCGACGAGGCGACGGGCGCGCAGATCGTGCGCCGGGCGCTGGACGAGCCGCTGAAGCAGATCGCCGTCAACGCCGGCCTTGAGGGCGGCGTGGTGGTCGAGAAGGTGCGCCACCTCGAGGCCGGTCACGGCCTGGACGCCACGACCGGCGACTACGTCGACATGTACAAGGCCGGGATCATCGACCCGGCGAAGGTGACGCGCTCTGCCCTGCAGAACGCGGCGTCGATCGCCGGGCTGTTCCTCACCACCGAGGCAGTGATCGCGGAGAAGCCGGAGAAGGAGAAGGCTCCGGCCGCTCCTGGCGGCGGTGACATGGACTTCTGATCCTGCGGGATCGAAGTTCGCGAGGCCTTCCGGCTGAGCACCACAGGAGGCGGTTCCGGTTCGCCGGGGCCGCCTCCTGGCGCATGCTCAGGCTGACTTCCGGGCCTCGCGTAGCGATCACGCGCGCCGGCTCCACAACGGCGGCCTGAAGGGGGATTATCAGGCCATGAGCCCCCCGACCGAGCAGCTCATCCGCAACTACCTCAGTCGGCTGTCGGCAGCCGCAAAAGGTCGGCTGAGTGCCGAGGACCGGCAGGCGCTCATCGCGCGCACTCGCGACTTCATCGAGCACAACGCGGCCACGTCGGGTCCCGCGACGGCGATGGAGGTCGCGACGCTCCTGTCGCGACTCGGCGATCCGGCCGCGCTGGTCGCGCGCGAAGCCGGGATGCGGGGCGAGGGTCACGACGAGGACATGGCGCCGGGAGTTGTCGGCGGGAAGCGGCACGGCCGGCTCCGGCGCCGCTCCCGGCAGGCCAGCTGGCACTGGCCACTGCTTCCCGGCAGTCCAGCCGTCCAGAGTCGGCTGCTCAACGGCGGGCGGGATCCAACAGGAGCCTGGTCCGCGCGCGAGCCTGGCGCTATGTCGAGTGGTCCAGGATCGGCTAGCACGGGGCCGGCGGGTGCGAACGCGACCGATTCCGGGCCACTCGCGGCGCCAGCCGGGCAGCCGGCCGAGCCGCCGATCTGGATACCGAGGCAGCCGTCCTCGCCGGAGGCGGGCGGTCAGGCTGCGGGCGAGCCGGGCCTGGCACGTCCCGGCAGCCGCCCGGCGTGGCCGTCATCGGCTGCCTTGAGGCCCGACGGGCTCCCGCAGCCCGAGCCGGGCCTGTTTGAGCTTCCGGCCAGCCATTCCGTGTCGCGGCGTATCGCGGCGACGAGCGCGCCGCTGATCTCGTCCGCAGTCAAGCTGGCCCGCGGTCATCCGACTGAGGCGCTCGCGCTGGTGCTCCTCGGCCTGGGCGGCGCGATCTTCCCGCCGGTGTGGCTGCTCGGGGTGATCGCCGCGCTCGCGTCGAAGGCCTGGGATTACCGCGACAAGTGGATCGGGCTGGCCGGTCCGGTGCTGCTGCTCATCGTCGGCACCGTGGCCGGGATATCACTGGGCGCCTCGCGCTCGTCGATGGGCAGCTACGCCCACGAGGGCTGGATGTACGCCGACGTACTCAGCCGGGTCGGGGCGGTTCTTGGCACCGCCTATCTGGTCTGGCGACTCAGGCACCCGAGGCGCGAGCCACCGATCCCGCCATGGACCAAGGCGCACAAGGTCGGCTGAGCCATCCCGGCGGCGCGACCTACGTCGTTGGCCATCACGGAGTGGGGCCGCCTGCAGCGCCGTCGGCGCCCGCCTACCGATAACCTGGTGGGCACGCGCCCGCGGGCGCGGCCACATTTTGTTCCGACTCGCGTAAGGTTCCCGCTCGTGCCTACTGGCAAGGTCAAGTGGTATGACACCGAAAAGGGTTACGGCTTCCTCTCCCGTGACGACGGCGGTGAGGTTTTCGTGCACTCAACCGCACTTGACCCTGCCGGAACCGCCTTGCGGCCGGGCCAGCGAGTAGAGTTCGGCGTCGCCGAGGGCCGCCGCGGGACTCAGGCACTGCAGGTGCGGGTGCTTGAGCCGCCACCGACTGTGTCCAAGGCCAGCCGGAAGGACCCGGAGGAGATGGTCCTGATCATCGAGGACCTGATCAAGCTGCTGGACGGCGTGTCGAACACCTACCGCCGGTCCAAGCACCCCGACAGCCGCGACGCGAAGAAGATCGCGGCGGTGCTCCGGGCCGTCGCCGCTGACCTGGAGACCTGAGCCGCGCTGCCGCTGATCAGCCGGTGGAGCCGGCCGGATGAGACCGCAGGACTCGCCGGCGACGTGACAAGATCATTGTGCACAGGGCCAGGGCCAGGCCGACGGCGGCCACGGTGAGTCCGGTCAGCCCGCTATTCGTCAGGGACAGCGCAATCCCGATCAGGCCGCCGATCACGAGCGCCAGCTGGTGGATCGTCTCGGAGAACGAGAACGCCGAGGACCGCTTCTCCTCGGGTATTTCCCGCTGCAATATCGAGTCGAGCGAGGCCTTGACCAGGGTTTGGGCGATCGTGGCGGCCAGCGCCACGATCAGCACGGCCGGCAGGCCGAACATCGTCGCGCCGATGATCGTCACCAGCATGGACACCACGAGCACCACGAAGATCAGCAGCTGAGGCGCCCTGGCACGCAGCGCGGAGCCGATCCCGGTCCCGACGATGCCGCCGATCGCAATGACCGCGGCCAGCCCGCCCAGGGCGATCTTGTCGGAGGTATGGCCGAACTTCTCCGTCCGCAGGATGAACGCAAGGAAGGAGATCATGAAGCCGTAGAAGACCCGCACCGTGGCGTTCGCCTGCATAGCCTCGACCACGGCCGGCCCGAGCTTCGGGACCGCGAACGGCCTGCGCCGCGGCGCTGGCGCCATACCCGGCACCGTGTAGGGCCGGGTTGACGTGCCGCCAGGGTGGCCCGTCGCGCTGTTGGCGGCCGCATCTGGAGTCTCGACGCCGTCCTCCTCATCGACCCGAGCGGGCAGACGCAGCCCGAGCACCATCGAGGCCAGATAGATGATCGTCGCCAGCCGCAGCACCCAGGCAGCCCCGCCGGAATGATCACCGAGCACGTGGTCGATGCCCAGTGCCAGCCCGGCGCCGACCGACGTGCTCAGCAGGGATGCGAGGTTGAACCGCGAGTTGGCAGAGACCAGCGTGACCTTCGGCGGCAGCAGCCGCGGGGTCACGGCCGACTTGGTCACCGCATAGGCCTTCTGCAGCACTAGGACACCCAGGGCGGCGGGCAGCAGGGTCACGACGTCGTTGTGCTGGACGGCGCCAGCCATGCCCCAGCACAGCAGGCCACGGGCCAGGAACGTGCCAATGAGGATGTACTTGTTGCCGCTCCGAACGCGGTCAAGCATGGGCCCGATCAGCGGGGCAAGGATCGCGTAGGGCGCGATGGTCACGATCAGCGCGAAAGCTGCGCGACCGCGGGCTTGTTCGGCAGTGGAGCTAAAGAAAAGCGTGCCGGCTAGGGCAATTACCACAAATGCATCGCCGATTGATCCGGCGATCGAGAGCTCGATCAGATTAGACAGGCCGGTCTGGCCCGCACCCGATGCAGTAGTAAAGCGATGTATGATCCGGCCGGTGCCCTTGGCGGCCGCGGCGCCGACCCTGGCGGCCTTCGCACCGCCCCTGGCCGCCTTCTGCGAGGCGGAGATTACCCGGCTGGCCCTGGTGGGCCGCTCCCCCGTGCCGGTATCTGCCATGGCTCAAGTATTGGGCCTATGCGGGCGTGGACAAGACAGCGCGGTACTCCTTTGCCGCTTGATCTGAGGCCCTTTACGCCATGGCGCCGGAGGAAGAAGGCCGAGTGCGGCGCAGACCGGTGGTGGTCTCGGTCCGACGAGTCAGGCAAGGGTGTAAGAATGAGTGCTCGGCCTTCTGTCACGATCTCATGAGGAACGATTACTGACCGTGAGCCCCACCCGTACACGCACCGCCGTCCTCGATGAGGCCTGCGTCCAGGCCGTCGACCTGGCCCGCGAGGCCGCGGTGGACCTGGCCGGCGCCGACCTGGTCGGCGAGCACGTGGGCGTGCAGGCCGAGGACGAGCGGGTCGTCACGCACCTGTTCA
>JASHUE010000867.1:0-3335 GCA_030040195.1 Streptosporangiaceae bacterium
CAGCGCTGGGCCGTACACCGTGCGGAACTCATCCCGGCTGAGCGCGGCCGCGCCAAGCCCTTCCGCGGGCTCTCGGGTCTGGCGCGCTATCCCGGCGACTCGCAGCGCGTCGATCGCGATGACGCCTGCCGCGTGGGTTTCCCCGGCGAGGGTCAGCGCCAGCAACCCGCCAACGTCGTGGCCGATCAGCACAGGCCGTACCTTGAGAGCGGCCGCCACCTGCGCGAAGTGCTCCTCGACCTCACTGATTCCCCGGCCAGACGGCGCGCTGCGACGCTCCCGCGTGGCCCGCACGGTCGGTTCCTCGCCAGGCCACCCGGGAGCCAGGGTGGCGTACCCGTAAGCCGTGAACAGCTGCACCCACCGACCCCACGAACTCGCGTGCAGCCAGAGACCATGAATGAACACGACAGGGTGGCGCTCAGTCATTGCCGCTTCAGCCGGTCAATGAGCTGACGTCGGCGACATGACGAGCGCGGCCGCCAACCCGAGTAGCACCGGTTACCCCGCCCGGCTCCGCGGGCGGCGCAATCTCCGGCCACCCTTTCGAGCCGACGAAAGCGCGGTGCGGACAGTCCACCGTCGGCTTGCCATCCATAGCGCGCCCCCTTGGCTCCGGTGCGCCAATGGTAGAAAGCCCACTGTGGCCTGAGCTTCAGTCAGACGACTGAAGTCCTGCCGACAGGCAGCGGCGTGCCCTTGGCTAGCCACCAGGGGATTCGAAGGCTGTCCTTTCCCCCGCAGACTCGAGCTGTGCCGACGGCAACGCCGATGGCCTCGGCCGGGCACCAACGGGAGTCCGGTCCAGGCCGAGCCTCGGCCAGGAGCACCGATGCGGGGCCGTGAGGGAAGGGTGTGATATGGCTAGGCGGCCGGTGATTGTGTTCGATGTGAATGAGACCCTGCTTGACCTGGATGCGCTGCATCCCACCTTGGACCGGGTCTTCGGTGACCCGGCCATGCTGCGGCTGTGGTTCGCCAACCTGATCACGTATTCGGAGGCGCTCACGCTGGCCGGGGTGTATGTCCCGTTCACCGACATCGGCGCGGCGGTGCTGCGGATGCTCGCAGCCACCCGCGATGTCACGATCAGCGACGCTGACGCGGCCGAGCTGACCGACCGGTTCGCCACTATGCCGCCGCATCCCGAGGTCCCCGGCGCGCTGCGGCGGCTGCGTGATCACGGGTTCCGGCTGTTCACCCTGACCGACAACACGCTAGCGGTCTCGGGTCGGCAGCTGGAGCACGCGGGCGTGATCGGGTTGTTCGAGCGCCGGTTCAGCGTCGATGAGAGCGTCCGGCGGCACAAGCCAGCCCCGGAGGCCTACCAGTCCGTGGCGGCCGCGCTTGAGGTCGACCCCGGTGACATCTGCCTGATCGCCTGTCACGTCTGGGACACCATCGGCGCTCAGTCAGCCGGGTGGCAGGCCGGCCTGATCCTGCGCGCGGGCAACGCCTCGCTCGGCGTCGGCCCGCAGCCCGACTACATCGGCCAGGACCTGGACGCGGTCGCCGGCCAGCTCATCAGCAAGTACGGCCCCGGCCCGCGGCAGTAAGCGACCGGGCCGCTCACCCCAGGGAAGGTGCAGACATGGTGGCATGGGAACGCGTGACCCGCGACGACGTAGTGGCCGCGCTGCAGGACTACGACCGGCTCGGGCCCGGCCCGTTCTTCGCCCGGCACGGCTACGGCCCCAGCCGCAGCTACGAGCTGATCTGGAACAACCACCACTACCCGCACAAAGCCATCCTCGGCACCGCCTACGAACTGGCCACCGGGCAGCGCCTGGCGCCCGGCGACTTCGAAGGCGGCAAAGCCGGCGCCGTCAAAATACTCAGCCAGCTCGGCTTCACCATCCAGCCCCGCCAATAACCACAGCGCTGACGCAGGCGGACGCCGGCATCGCGCTGATAAGCGGAAGAAACGGTGCATGCTACAGCACCAGCGTGGGCTTACGGTGCTCTACCCGCTCGTCTGGCCGAGCCGCTGGCCGGCAAGGTCGTCATCGCCACCATCAACTACTTCCCGAAGCGGGACGGACACATCGCTGACATCGACAACGGCACCACAACCGCCCCGGGGATACTCCAGGCCCACTTGCCCGCGAGCAAGGTGGTCCGGGCGTTCAGCATGATCGACGCCGCGGACATGTCGGGCGATGGCCACCCCAAGGGTGACCCCAAGCGCAGGGCGCTCGCGCTGGCCGGGGACGACGCCGACGCCAGGCAGCTCGTGACAGGCCTCTACGACCAGTTCGGCTTCGACACCGTCGACCTCGGACCTCTGGCCGAGAGCTGGCGGGTCGATCCGGGCCAGCGCGCCTTCGTCACCCGCCAGAACGTCGCCGAACTGCAGGCCAACGTCGTGAACGCGAAGCGCGGCCAACCCAGTCCGTGATCGGGATCAGGGTTTCCACCGCGGCCGCGCTACTAGAGGCGCACCTCCGGTAACGTCACCAGCCCTTGGCATGTATCGGTGACGGCTTCACGCGGGCAGGCGATCTGCCTGACGGAACCTTGAGGGAACGAGGGGTGTCCGGGGCACGTCCGCGACGTCCCTCAACGTCAGCCGTACAGGCTCAAGCGGATCGAGCGCGGCGAAGCTCGGCAACGAGTCCTGGACCGGGGCTGGTGGCGCACTGGGTCGCGGCGGCAGGCGACGCAGTGCGCCACCAGCCACAGGGCTGGGGTGGTGCGGTCCTGAAACCACGCCGCGCGCCAGCCGACGAGCGGTCGAGAGCGGAGCGATCGATGAGGGCAGTTCGTTTCAGCCGGTTCGGGGGCCCGGAGGTCCTCGAGATCGTGGATCTTCCCGATCCGCATCCGGGACCCGGCTTGGTGCCGAGCCCTTCTCCTGCGATGAGGGCCTCGCCGGGGCGCGCAGGAGCACGGGGTAACGTTCAGCAGAGGGGACAACGGCCGCGCACTCCACGCGCTCGCCGAGATCGGTGAGCTGATCGAGGCCGGACGTTTCTCGCTCCCGGTCGCGCAGGCCTTCCCGCTCGCGGAGGTCGCGCAGGCACACCGCGTAGGCGAGGACGGTCACGTGCGCGGGAAGCTCGTGCTGGTGAACGGCTGATTTAGGTTCCAAGGAAACAAGTTCTATGGAAAATAGATTGTGCTAGCTTCCACTCGAAGGCGCGAGCGGCGACGCCGACGATGTCGCGCCGCGCGCTGGACCCCGGCTTCCGCTAGGGCCGCGTGGGCCTGGCGATCGCACTGCTGCCGTGGCCGGGCTCAGTCCGCCTGATGACCGCGCCGAGTTCCTGCCCGCGGAGGTTGTGATGGATTATCGGTGGATAGCTGTCGATTTCGGCGGGCCGGAGGTGTTGCGC
>JASHUE010000868.1:0-6856 GCA_030040195.1 Streptosporangiaceae bacterium
CCTGACGGCCAGCGCGAGGAACTCCCGGCCGTCGTCCCGGGTGTTGGAGGTTACGCTGCGGAGTTCCTTCTCGTAGAACAGCTCGTGCTCGTAGTTCAGCGGCGGTGTGTCGGTCAGGTGGATCCCGGCCACGGCGAGGACCCCGCCCCGGTCGAGTGCCCGCATCGCGACCGGCACGAGGTCCCCGACCGGCGCGAACAGGATGGCGCTGTCCAGGGGTTCTGGCGGGGAGTCGTACGCGCCCCCGACCGACGCGGCGCCTAGCTCGAGCGCGAGCCGCTGGGACGCCTCGCCGCGGGTCAGGGCATGGACCGTCGCGCCTTGGGCCAGCGCTACCTGGGCGACCAAGTGGGCGCTGTCACCGAACCCGTACAATCCGAGCCTGCCGTGCTCAGGCAGCGACGCGCGCAGCAGCGCCCGGTAGCCGATGATCCCGGCGCACAGCAGCGGCGCAAGCTCGACGTCAGCGACGCCGGCCGGGAGGTGGTACGCGAACGGCGCCGGTACGGTTGTGTACTCCGCGTAGCCGCCGTCGGCGTCCCAGCCCGTGTAGAGGGAGTTAGGACACAGGTTCTCGTTGCCGCGGCGGCAGTAGACGCAGGTCCCGTCGGTGTGCCGCAGCCACGCCACGCCGACTCGGTCCCCGACGGCGTAGTCGGTGACGCCCTCGCCCAATGCCGCCACCAGGCCCACGACCATGTGACCGGGCGTGACGTGCTCACGGTGCACCGGCAGGTCACCCTCGCTGACATGCAGGTCAGTCCGGCAGACGCCGCAGGCGAGGACCTGGACGAGGAGTTCGCCGGGAGCCGCGGTCGGCACGGGCTTCTCTACGTACCTCAGCGGGCTGGTCTCGATTGGGCCTGGCTGGCTCACCGCCCACGCCTGCATCGTTTCTGAGCTGGGAACCGTCATGCGCGCTCCTGTCATGATCGTCCCCGCGATGGTAGCTCGGGGATCTTGTGATCTCGGCCAAGACCCTCGAGCGGCACAAAGCTGTTAGCCGCCCCTACCGCCTGGTGCGGCGGGCCGACGGGCGCCCTCTTCGAGAAACCGCGGGATGCCCGTCGCCCTGGGACCGGTCATACTGCGCAATGATCTCAGTGGGCAACCGTCCGTGGGCCGCCACGTCCAGACCCTGCTGCTCAGCCCAGGCCCTAATCTGGCGGCTGCGCTCCCGGCTGGCCGCAGTCCGGACCTGCGCCCGGACGCCGCGACGGTGCACTCGCCGCGCATGCTCGACAAACGGCGCCAGCCGACGCCGAAGATCGGCCGCATGCTGGGCGCTCAGATCAAGCTCGTACGTCGTGCCTTCCAGCGCGAACTGAACCGTCTCGTCGGCTGGGCCGCCGGTCAGATCGTCTTCCAGCTGTACCTCAAGCCGCTGCATCGTCTCCCCCCAAAGACCGAATGGCCGGGGCAAAACCTCACGCCGCCGGTGAGCCCCGTTCATACCCCACAGGCCGCCATTCCATTGCTGGCGTCAGTTGCCCCGGCCACCGGGACCGGGATCTGACGTTTTGCGGTGCTTCGCTCCGCTGGCGGGTCAGGCCACGGTCCCTCACGGGCGTTTCCGCACGTGAGGGTCCGTGTAAGCCTTCCTTCCCTGTCAGTGCCGCCTCAGATGGCTGGCCGGAGTTGCATGTTGCCGCGGTGCTGAGGCCCGCGCGGCCCGTAGTCGAGGTCCGCCCCGGTGTTGCCGCCGATGATGACCGCGTCGGGAGAGTCGTGCGGATCCATGATCGACTCGATAAAGATCAGCCTGTCGTTCGGTGCGCTGAGGGCCTGCTCCAGATCGGCGACGGTTTTGACGAGGAACGACCGCGCCGTGGTATCGGGACGGAACAGTTTCGGCAGATCCGCGTAAGCCCACGTTGCCACGTCGTTGTAACGCGCGTTCTTGCCGAGGTAGCCGCGCTCGACGGTGTAGCCGCCGTTGTTGATCAGGAAGATCACGGGCTTGTGGTCGTGCCGCAGCATGGTGGACAGTTCCTGCGCCGTGAGCTGGAATGAGCCGTCGCCCACGAACAGCAGGTGCCGGCGGTCTGGTGCCGCGGTCAGCGTGCCGAGCAGCGCCCCGACGGTGTAGCCGATCGACCCCCAGACGACCTGCGAGACGAAGGTGCACTTCGGCGGCAGGTTCAGGCCTTGCGCCGCATAAGAAGTGCCGTCCTCGGCGATGAGCACGTCTCCGGCCCGGATGTAGCCCTGGATGGCCTGCCAGTACGCGGCCTGAGTCAGCTTGCCCGAGCCGTCGCTGTGATTAGCCATGGGGGCCGCGGTCGGCGCGAACTGGCGGGTGGCCCGGTTGGTCACCCGCGGGACGGCGTCGATTACCCCGCGCAGGACCTCCTTCAGCGTTACCGCCTGGAAGTTGTCCTCGCCGATGTCTACCGAGTGCCCGCGGGCCTGGATCATTTCGGCGGGCAGCGACGCGGTGAAGCTGCCCGAGTCCAGGTCGATCGGCCGGTAATTAATGGACAGCAGGCAGTCGCTGTTCTCGATGGCCTCGCGCACGTGCGGCTGGCTCCCCTGGCCGTTGTACAGGCCGACGTAGTAAGGGAACGTCTCGTCGATCACGGCCTTAGCCGGGGTGACGACGGCCACCGGCAGCTGCATCTTCTCCGCCAGCCCCATGACCTCGGTCGCGACGCCGAACCGGTCGGCGTCCAGATCCACCAGGATCGCTGGTGACTTAGCGTCCGACAGCCGACCCGCAATCGCCGAGACGCACGAGCGCAGCCGCTCCGGGTCTGACGGCGGCTCCTCCAGCACCAGCGGCGCTGTCGGGACCTCGATGTCGAGGTAGGCGACGTCGGACGGCAGCTCGATGTACACCGGGAGCTTGCTATGCCAGGCCGCGCGGATGAGCTTGTCGATCTCGGAGACGGCGTTGTCCGGCGTCAGCCGGGCCTGCGCGACCGTCACCTGCGCGTACGCGTTGATGAACCGGTCCCAGGTCCCGTCGGCCATCGTGTGATGCATGTTGAGGCCGCGCTCCATGGACCGGAGCGGGATCGACCCGCAAACGCAGATCACCGGGACGTGCTCGGCATACGAGCCGGCCACCCCGTTGATCGCGCTCAGGGCGCCCACTGCCTGGGTCACGATGAGCGCGGCCATGCCATTCAGCCGCGCGTAGCCATCCGCGGCGTAGGACGCGTTCAGCTCGTTACACGTCCCCACCCAGGTCAGGGTGCCAGAGTCTTCCATCTGCTGCAGCAGCTCGAGGTTGAAGTCACCCGGCACGCCGAAGGCATGGGTGACGCCAGCCTCCCGGATGCGCCGCAGCAGGAACTCCCCGACGGTCATCGTCTGGGTATCACGCCCGACGCTGACCGGGGCCCGTTCAGCCGTAATTGTCATTATTAGTCCCCCCGAGGCCAGACGCCGCCCTCCTCGGGGGAGCGCCTGCCGTGCTCGTCGTCGCCCTGACGCTGCCCTCGAGCGCCAGGATGTCGAGAACCGGTTACCCCCAGGGGCGTCAGGCCACACCGCCGAAGGGCTGGCTGTGGCATGCCGATCACGGTCGTGTTGGCCTGGGTCCGTTCGCGTCGCTGGAAGCAGCCTGACCGGTGCGCCGCCGGCGGATGTCGTCTTCCGAGCAGTAGCCGGTCGCGTCATTTTTCAGGCACAGCAGGCCGAGCAGGTAGCCGCAACCGTCGATGACAGCCAGGCGGCGGCGCCGTTCCCGCAGCAGCAGCGCGGTCACGACGTCGAGTGCCTGGGCCGGATCCGCGGTGCGCCCGGTCAGCGTGCCGAGTTCCGCCGCACGGGACAGGGCCGGAGAAGTCGCAGGCAGGTCGGTCCTTTCGATCGTCGTGACGAGCCGCCGGTCGGTTGCGACGACCAGCGCCATGTGGACGTGCTCATCCGCGAAGAACGCCCGGATCTCGTCGATTCCGGTGTCGAGGTCGTGCGTCGCCGGGCATGTGATCATGGCGTCGGCAACGAACTGCCCGCTGGCGCCGCGGCCGGCCACAGGTCCTGCTTGCGTCCCTTCCCCCATCAGGCAGCTTTATACCAGCCTGTGATGGTACGGCGATCAGCCGGATACGCATCCGGTGGGCCGGCCGCCGTCACCGGCGATCCGGGCGCGAGAACACATCCCTGATCGCCCTGATGGCCAGGATCGCCAGCACCAGCGCCGTCGTCATCCGGATCCCCAGTGGCGCCGCGGCAGCCGCGGGCTGGCCGGAAGTAGCGGGTTCGAGGCGGGCAGCCAACCGCAGGTCGGCATCTGACTCCGCCGCTGTCAGCACGCGCCGCTGCTGCAGGAAGTAAAGCAGGCCGAACCCCGGCACTACGAGCAGGACCGCCAAGCCCGTGACCACGAACTCCGCTACCAAAGTCGCGGTGGGGGCACTGCCAACAGCGAGCGACAGCGAGGTGGGGAGCAAGTACGGGTACTGGGCCAGTCCCCAGCCCCAGACGACGGCAGCTACGGCAACAGCGGCCGTCACCCGCAGGGGCACGGCGCGGTACCAGCGCAGCCAGAGCATGACCAGCACGGCCGTCCCCGCTGCGATCGAGATCGCCACCAGTGGCAGGGAAATCCCGGTCAGGCGGCCAAACAGGCGTGGCGCGCTGGACGACAGTGCGGCGAATGTGCCACCAGCCAGGGCACCGGTGACGAGCCCGGCCGCGGTGGCGCGGAGCGCAAAGTAACGCGTCATCTCGTGGTGCCCGCGCTGGCGGGCCTCCAGGACGAGATAGACCGCGCTGATGTAGGCACAGGCGGCGACGAACAGGAACCCCGTCAGGATGGCGGTGAGTGACGTCCAGGCGCCCAGCACGTTGCCGTGGGGGTGCACGGGCACATGACCGGTGGCAATCGCCCCGACGACCGTGCCCATGAAGAAGGGCGTGATGAGCGAGGCGGCGGCGAATGTCGCTCCCGCCAATCGCCGCATCCGCAGCTTCTCCGCGGTGTGCCGGAAGGCGAACCCGACCCCGCGCAGGACGATTCCGAGGGCGGAGAGGCTGAGCGGGACGAACAGGGCCGTCATGATGGCGGCGAACGCGAGCGGAAACGCCGTCCACAGCAGTACCAGGATGAAGACAAGCCACACGTGGTTGGCTTCCCAGACGGGCGTGATGGAGTCGTCGATGAGCCGCCGCGGGACGGCGCCGCGCTCGGTGCTGCCCGCCAGCAGGTCCCAGATCCCGCCGCCGAGGTCTGCCCCGCCCAGCAGCGCGTACGCGGCGATCACCACGAACAGGATCGCCGCGACCGCGATGGCCTCCGGCGAAGGGCTCATGGAGCGTCCGGCCCGCCCGACGACCGGGGCAGGGCGCGACCGGCCGGGGGCGCGGCGGGCGATGCCCCGGCCCGGGCCGGCGAGGGGCCGTACGGCACTTGCTCAGTTTCCTCCTCGGCGGGCGTGCCCTGCCGCCAGCGCCGGGACATGACCATCGGAACGCCGATCGAGACCACGGTCAAGATCGCGTACAAGGCGAGGATCACGCCCAGGGTGACGGTTACCCCGCTGGAAGGGGTGACCGCAGTGCTGACCAGCAAGACCCGGTAGACGATCCACGGCTGGCGACCGACCTCGGTGACCACCCAGCCCGACTCCATCGCGGCCACGGCCGCCACTCCGCTGAGGGCAGAGGGCACCAGGAACCACGGGGTCATCAGCAAGCGGCGGTGGAACCACCACCACCAGCCTTGCCACGCCGCCAGCGCGAGCAGGAAGAAGCCGATGCCCACCATCAGGTCGAAGCTCAGGTGGATGAGCGTGACCAGCGGCGGCCGTTGTGCCGGGGGGACGCTCTGCCAGCCGATGACCCTGGTGTGCGGCGAGAACCCGACCAATATCGAGTCAAACGCCGGGATGGCGGCGCCGAGGTAGACGTGGCCGTTGATGAAGATACCGCCCAGCCATTCGGGCACGTCGCTGGTGGTCTTGGACACGTACTCCATGGCGGCGAACTTGACCGGCTGGTTATGGGCGATGAAGCGGGCGATGATGTCCCCCATCATTACCTGCAGCGGGGCGGCAATCCCGGCCAGCGTGAACGGGATGGCGAAGCCCAGCCGGTGGTAGCGGTCTCGCCGTCCGCGCAGCAACCCCGCCGCGTAGACGCCGGCGATGAGGAAGCCGGTCACCATGTATGCGGCGAGCACCATGTGCGCGGTCTCGTAGGGGGTAGAGGCGTTGAAGAACACCGACACCGGATCGACGTTCGTGATCTTGCCGTGGCTGAGCGTGTACCCGGCCGGTGAGTTCATCCACGAGTTCGCCGCGACAACCGACAAGGCGCCCAGCACTCCGGACACCACGATCGGCATCCCGCTCCACCAGTGCGCCCAGGGCGGCATCCGCCGCCACCCGTACAGGTAGACCCCGACGAAGATCGCTTCCAGGAAGAAGAAGATCCCTTCCATCGAGAACGGGAAGCCGATTGCCGCGCCGAACCGGCCCATCAAGCCCGGCCACAACAGGCCCATCTCATACGACAGCACCGTCCCCGACACCGCGCCGACCGCCACCAGCACCGCCATGACCTTCGACCAGCGGCGGGCCAGCAGGAGCGCGGTGGCGTCGCCGCGCCTGATCCCGATCCATTCCGCAGTCATGATGACGGCCGCGAACGCGATGCCGAAACACGCGAGGATGATGTGGAACCCCAGCGAGGACCCCATCTGCGACCGCGCCGGGACCGGGTTCACCGCCAGAACGTGCGCCATCGCGCCCATCCCGCCCCCGTTCGCTGCGCGTTCCCCGTTGCGGCGGCACTATCGTCGCGCTATGTGTACCGCCAGCGCGCTTCGGGTACACCTGCGCCCTCAACACTCTGAGGCGCGTCGGCTAAATGAGCAGCAGGAACATCGCATCAGTTGCCCTGGTCA
>JASHUE010000869.1:0-10609 GCA_030040195.1 Streptosporangiaceae bacterium
CCAGCCCGCGCCCGCAGACGAGCACTCGCCCGCTGACCGCCGGCCTGCCGGACCCTAGCCCGAGATCAGCTCGTCGGCGGCTGCGTACGGGTCCAATTCACCGCGAGCAACCCGGCCTGCCAGCTCGTCCAGCCTGGACTGCCCTGGCATGCCGCCCATGCGCTGCTCGAGCTCGGTCAGGGCAATCGCGGAGATCTCGGCCCGCGCGCGGCCGCAGCGCCGCCTGACCCCCTCGCCCGACTCATCAAGCCACGCGCCGTGCCGGGCGACCGCGGTCATCAGATCGCCGATCCCGTCGCCGGTCGCGGCGGCAGTGCTGACGATCGGCGGCTTCCAGCGGCCCTCGCTGTAGTCCGCCAGCGCGAGCATCGTCCGCAGGTCCCGCACGACCTCCTGCGCCCCCGGCCGGTCGCTCTTGTTCACCACGAAGATGTCGGCGATCTCGAGGATCCCGGCCTTGGCGGCCTGGATCGAGTCGCCGAATCCCGGCGCGACCACCACAAGCACGGTGTCGGCCAGGGACGCTACCTCGACTTCGGCTTGGCCCACACCGACGGTCTCGATCAGCACGACGTCAAAGCCCGCGGCGTCCAGGATGCGCAGCGCCTGCGGCGTTGCCCAGGCCAGTCCGCCGAGATGCCCGCGGCTGGCCATCGACCTGATGAATACCTGGTCGTCGGTCGCATGGTCTTGCATCCGAACCCGGTCGCCGAGCAGCGCGCCGCCGCTGAAGGGCGAGGACGGATCGACCGCGAGCACGCCGACCCGGAAGCCGGAGTCCCGGAAGCTGCGCACCATCGCGGTCGTCACGGTCGACTTACCCACCCCTGGCGAGCCGGTGAGCCCGATCACGTTCGCGTTGCCGGTCAGCGGGGCGATGACCTTCATCACGACGCGCAGGTCGGGGGCGGCATTCTCGACGAGCGAGACGAGCCGGCCGAGCGCCCTCGGGTCACCCGCCCTGGCGGCCGAGATCAGCGCCTCGGGATCGGCCGCACGGCGGCGCAGGCTCACGTGCCGGCCGGGCCCGCCGTGAGCTGGCTCAGGCATGGCCAGGCTCAGCTGCTGGCAGGTGCGGGCACCCGGAACAGCAGGGCATCTCCCTGGCCGCCGCCACCGCACAGGGCGGCCGCGCCGAGGCCGCCACCGCGCCTGCCGAGCTCGTAGATGAGGTGCAGGGCGATCCGGGCGCCTGAGGCCCCGAGCGGGTGGCCGATGGCAATGGCACCGCCGTCGACATTCACCTTGTCGCGGTCGATGCCCAGGTCACGCATCGACTGGATCGCTACCGCGGCAAACGCCTCATTGATCTCAACCAGGTCCAGGTCGGTGACGGCGAGGCCCGCCTTCGCGAGCGCGCGCTTGATCGCGTTCGACGGCTGGGATTGCAGCGAGTTGTCCGGGCCTGCCACCACGCCGTGCGCCCCGACCTCGGCGAGGATCGTGGCGCCCGCGGCCGCGGCCGCTTCCGCGGACATGACCACGACCGCGCAGGCACCGTCGCTGATCTGGGAGGCGGAGCCGGCGGTGATCGTGCCGTCCGCGGCGAACGCCGGCTTGAGGTTGGCCAGCGACTCTACGGTCGTGTCTGCCCTGACCCCCTCATCGGTGTCGACCACGAGCGGCTCGCCGCGCCGCTGCGGGATGCTGACCGGGGTGATCTCCTGAGCCAGCACGCCGTTCTTGATCGCGGCGGCGGCCAGCTGATGCGATCGGGCAGAGAACTCGTCCTGTTCCTGCCGGGAGATGCCGAGCCTGCCGTTGTGCCGCTCCGTCGACTCGCCCATGGACACCTGGTCGAACGCATCGGTCAGGCCGTCATGTGCCATCGAGTCGACCAGCTCGGTGTCGCCGTACTTAAACCCGCGCCGCGAGCCCACCAGCAGATGCGGAGCCTGGGACATCGACTCCATACCGCCCGCGACGACGATGTCGAACTCGCCGGCCCGGATGAGCTGGGCGGCGAGCGCGATCGCGTCCAGGCCCGAGAGGCAAACCTTGTTGATGCCGAGGGCCGGGACGCTCATCGGGATGCCCGCGGCCACCGCGGCCTGGCGGGCCGGGATCTGGCCCTCGCCGGCCTGCAGCACCTGGCCCATGATGACGTAGTCCACCTGGTCGCCGGTTACGCCTGCGCGTTCCAGCGCCGCCTTGATCGCGATGGCGCCGAGTTGTGCGCCGCTGAGCCCGCTCAGTGAGCCGAGCAGACGACCGACGGGCGTTCGCGCCCCGCCAACAATTACTGCCTCACGCATAGCTGAAACGATACCCGTCAGGAAACCAGCCGCCGGAAAGGTGGAAGCCTTGCTTACCCGACTTGATCATGTCGGCATCGCCTGCCGCGACCTGGACGCGACGATCGCGTTCTACGAGTCAGCCTTCGGACTTGCGGTGGCGAGCATCGAGGTCAACGACGCACAGGGCGTGCGGGAGGCAATGCTGCACGTCGCCGACGGGCCGGCCGGGGCTTCCTACGTTCAGCTGCTCCAGCCGACTGGGCCGGACACGCCGGTCGGGCGGTTCCTTGAGCGGCGCGGCGAGGGCATACACCACGTCGGGTACGGCGTAGCCAACATCACAGCCGCGCTGGCGTCCATTGGCGCCAGCGGGATCCGGCTCATCGACGAGCGGCCGCGGCACGGCTCGATGGGCGCGTCGATCGCCTTCCTGCACCCGGCCGATGTTGGCGGGGTCTTGACCGAGCTCGTCCAGACGCGGCAGTAGGCCGCTAGGCCCCGGCCACGCGGCTCTCTTCGAGGATCACTGGTCGCTCCCGACCCAAATCATGGCAAATCTCGTTGGCGAGGAAGCCATGCTATAACCAGCTATAATAGGTTATCGGTTCATGATTAAATCACGGAACGTATATTACATATACACAAAACACGTATCTTTACGATCAGGGACCGCGAACGTGCCGCCAACGGGTCAGCAGGAGAGTACGCTGCCAGCACCGGGTGAGCGCGATTGCGTGCCCGCCGGGCGGTCGGCAGCGTGAGCAATAGCTGCCGGGCCTGGCCTCATGGACATAGCTAGCGGTCGCATCGGTGCGCGAACCTCCCCTCTACCCAGGATTAGGCAAATGCAGCCCGACATCGATGCTCAGCTGAGCAATTTCTTCGTGGAAGTCCCCGACTTCTCCAGGGTGATGCGGGGCTACGACCCGCAGCAGGTGACCAGCCACCTGGAGAAGCTTGATAGCGAGGTGCGCAAGCACCAAGAGCATGCACAGGCCCTCCAGCGCGAGCTGGCTGAGGCACACCGGCAGATCCAGGAGCAGGAGCGGCCGACCTACTCCGGCCTTGGCTCGAGGATCGAGCAGCTGCTGCGACTGGCCGAAGAGCAGGCCACCGAGATCGTGCAGGAGGCCAGGACCGCAGCCAACGAGTTGAGCGCGGCGTCCAAGGTCGCCGCGGCCGAGGCACGGGCGTCGGCCGAGAACGAGGCCGCCGAGATGCGGGCCCTGGCCAAGCGCGAGACCGACGACCAGCGCTCCTCCGCTGAGCGCGAGGCCGAGTCCATCCGCACGAAGGCGGGCCGAGAGGCAGACGAGCTGAGGTCGACCACCGATCGCGAGGTCGCCAAACTGCGGGCCGCCGCCGACCACGAGGTGGCGGACAAGCGTGCCGGAAATGAGCGCGAAGTCGCCAAGATGCGGACGACGGCCGAGCGCGAGGTCGCGCAGATGCGAGCGTCGTCGAAGAAGGACAGGGACGAGATCCTCACGACCGCCAAGCGGCAAGCTGACGAAATGCGCAGCCAGGCTCAGCGGGCCTTCGAGGACAGCGAGGCGCAGCGGGCCCAGGCCGAGGCCGAGTTCGAGATCCAGCTGGCCGCCCGCCGCGAGGAAGCCGAGCGGCAGGAGGCTGAGCGCCTGGCCGGGGCGCAGGCGGCGACCCAGAAGATGGTCTCCGAGGCTGAGCAGCGCGCCGCCATCGCCGAGGAGCGGGCCAGCAAGGCCAGCATCCAGGCCGAGCAGACCAGGCGGGAGGCCGACCAGCACTCGCAGCAGCTCGTCAGCAACGCCAAGAAGAATGCCGACGGCATCGTCGCCCAGGCCAAGGCCCAGGCCGACCAGCTGCTGGCCGATGTCAAGGCCGAGACCGAGCGGATCCGCAGCCACGCACAGCGTCAGGTCGACGAGCTGAACAAGCAGAAGGAAAGCGTCGGCGCTCACCTGGCGCAGATCAGCCAGCTACTCGGCGCGCAAATGCCGGGCCTGGCCGACGCGCTCAAGCCGAGCCCGCAGCCGACCGCGGTGCCTGCGCCTGCGACCAAGGCCGTCACCGCTGGCACGTCGGCCCCTGGCGAGCCGGAGCGGGCCGCCGCAACGGCCAGGCACTCGGCGCCTCCCAACGGCGCCAAGCAGCAGGCCCCCGCCGGCAAGCAGGGCGAGGGCGAAGACGAATGGTGGACTGAGTAACGGCGGCATTCACGCCTGCGTTCGGGGCGTGCTCCGCCGGCTGGCACTGGTAGTCATCGGCTGAGGCCCGCTGGCCCGTCACACGTGACCGGGTCGGCGGGCCTTAGTTACGCTTACGCCGGCGGAGCTGGCCGCGCATACCTTCCGGCATGTCCCAGTCACGCCCGGCGCTGCCCGCAGCGGTCGGGTGGATGAGCGGGCGGTAGCCTGCGGCGAGCGCCGCGACAATCGACGGCGGCGTCAGTACCTCTACCCGGCCCGAGGACGGCGCTGGCCGGGGACCGCCGTACCCGGTAAGCGACCACGAGCGGAGCTGGCCCTCAACCAGCAGGCTCACGCCGTCGCCGGTCCGGATCATTACGCCCTCGGGCAGGCCGGCGACGTCGCGCAGGTGCGTGCGCGTATGCCGGTTCCTGTCGGTCCGTTCGGCGTGCAGCCGCCCGTCCATCTCCACCGCGCGGAGCCGCGCGGGCAGTTCCGCCGCCAACCGCCAGGCCTCGGCGAAGTCCCTGTAGTCGGCGCGGCGGCAGTACGCGCAGGGCCTGTGCCCGGCCGCCAGGGCGGTCGCCTCGTCCAGGAAGAACAGGGCGGTCCAGCGCCCAGGCGGCATCGGGTCGCGTCGCCTGCACCGCCAGTCAAGCACGCAGCCGATCCACAATTTCGACCTCCAGCGGCTGACTCCAAGTTCGCGACCCTGGCCGTGCAGGCAGCCTCGGTTGCCCATCAGCAGGCCGCGGGCGGAGGAGGCGACGATCTCGCCGTCGGGCCGGACCCGGTTTTGCAGTGGCATCCCATCATTCTCGGCGCCGGACGTGTCGGCACCTGCCGAAGCGTCCGGCGTCCCGGTCGCGACCCGCGGCCGTCAGGCGCTGATCGTCTGGCCGCCATCGACGATCAGCGTCTGGCCGGTCATGAACGAGGATGCATCGCTGGCCAAGAACACGGCCGGACCCGCCATCTCGTCTGGGCTGGCCCACCGCTTCATGGCCGAGGTCGCCACCGTAGCCGGCCCGATGACCGGGTCCTCCCACAGCGTCCGATTCAGCGCCGTCGCCGTCCAGCCGGGGCACAGAGCGTTGACGCGAACCCCGGCCTCGCCCCACTCGGCCGCCAGCGTTTTGGTCAGCGAGATCAGGGCGGCCTTGGACGCGCCGTACGGGCTCATGGTCGGAGCGGCGGCCACTCCCGCGACAGACGCGACGTTGATCACCGAGCCGCTGCCGCGCTCCAGCAGGTGGCCTGCGAACGCATGGCAGACGTAAACAGCCGAGTCCAGGTTCAGCCGAAGGAGCTTGTCCCAGCCAGACAGCCGCAGGTCCCTGAAGGGCACCATGAAGTTAGACCCGCCGGCATTATTCACCACGATGTCGACGTGCCCGAGCCGGTCGATCGCCTCGGCCGCCGCGTCCGCGACCGCGTCGTAGCTCGTCACGTCGGCCGCGATGACACACGCCTTGCGGTCCACGGCCTCGACCGCTTCGGCGGTCTCGGCCAGCCCGTCCGCGCTGCGCGCGACGAGAGCGACATCGGCGCCCGCGTCGGCGAACGCGACCGCGATCACTCGGCCGATGCCCCGCGACGCGCCGGTCACGAATGCGGTCTTGCCAGTCAGGTCGAACAGGCTCACGATGACTCCTTCCACTCGGTAGGCAGCGGCCAAGCCGCCGGGTTGACGCGGCGCACGATCTCGTTCAGCACGATCCGCACGAAGCGCTCCCCGACCCACAAATGCCTGGCGCCGGGTACCCCGATCACCTCGGCCTGCGGGATCCGGGCGAAACGCTCGCGCGCTTCGTCGGGCTGCAGATAATCATCGTGCTCAGGCACCAGCGCCAGCACCGGCTTGCCCGACCGGCCCCAGGCGTCCAGCTCAGCGTCTGTTGCCCGCTTCAGCGGCGGGGAGAGCAGGATCGCGCCCTCGACGTCGGGATCAAGGCCCCAGCGCAGCGCCAGCTCGGTCCCGAACGACCAGCCAAGCAGCCAGAGGCGCGGCAGATCGTGGTCCGCGCCGTAGCCGATCGCGGCAGCCACGTCGTGTCGCTCGGCCTCGCCCTCGCCAAACTGGCCGCCGCTTGTCCCGTGCTCCGAGAAGGTGCCGCGCGTGTTGAACCTGAGCACCGCGAGATCCGCGAGAGCGGGCAGACGGTAGGACGCCTTGCGCAGCACGTGGCTGTCCATCATGCCGCCGTGGGTCGGCAGCGGGTGCAGGCCGATCAACGTGGCCACTGGCTCGCGGCTCGCCGGCAAGGCAAGCTCGCCGACCAGGGTCAGCCCGTCGGAGGTCTGCAGCGTGATCGGCTCACGGCGGGCCGGCAGGATGGTGCCGGCGGTTATCTCGGTCATTTGCTCCTCGCCTGCGGCCCTGGTCGCCGCGGACGGCGCTGCCAGCAGGCATTGTGCCAGTGCCGCCTGCCTGCGGCACCCTGCGCATCGGCCGGCCAGACGACCACGTGGGCCGTCCCCGGCCGCAGCTCCTGATTGCAACCAGGGCAGCGGTACAGCTTCGTGGCCGCGGCGCCGGGCACGCGCCTGACGATCCAGTCCCCATCCGGCCATTCCTGCACCTCGGGCGGGCCCAGCCTGGCCGAGGTCTGGTCGTCGACGGCGTCACCCCGGGGAGGCGACCCAGCGGATCCCCCCGTGGCCGGCTCGGCCGGCTTGCGCCGCTGAACCCGGCGCGGCCTGCTCGGCTCGTCGGGAGCGCGCCGCTGAACCCGGCGCGGGCTCACCTGCCGCCGTCCCGGCGCTTATCCGGTGAAGCCGGTGCCTGCGACCGCGTGCTCGGCCAGCAGCGGCGGCGCGGCGAACGCCGGATCGCCGTAGCCGACCTGCATTCCGCGCAGCCCGTCAAGGACCGCTGCCGGGCCCATCTTGTTCAGAAGCTCGAACGGTCCCTGGGGGTACGCGCAGCCCAGCGTCATCGCCGTGTCGACGTCGCCGACGCTCGCATAGCCGTCCTGAACCATCCGGACCGCGTCGGCCAGGTGCGGGTAGAGCAGCGACCCAACCAGGAACCCCGGCCGGTCCGGTGCGCGCACTGCCTTCTTGCCGATCCGGTCCGCGAGCGCCGTGGCCGCCGCGGCGTAGGCCGGGTCGGTCATCGAGGTGCTGACCACCTCAACCAGACCGGGCGCGGCCAGGTGAAACCCGACTGCCTGCTCGGCCCGGCCGGTGGCGATCGCGGCCGTCAGCACCTGCTCATCGGGCCCGGCGACGATCACGATCAAGTCGGAGGGGTGCGCCGGGTTCCTGGTCACGTTGATGCCCGCCGCCGCGACCTCGCTCGCGAGCTCGGCTTCGGCCGCCCGGCCGGAGCCGATCAGCGTGACGGTCGACGGCGACGAGGGAGCCGCTTCGTTCCCGCCCTTATCGTCATCGTCACGGGCATCATCGGCGTACTCATAGAGGCCTCGGCCCGCCTTGCGGCCGGTCCTCCCGGCGGCAGTGAGACGGCGCAGCAGCGGGGCCGGGGCATACCGCGGGCCGCCGAACTCGGCTTGCAGCACCTCCAGGATCGACAGCGACGTGTCCAGGCCGATCAGGTCCAGCAGCGCGAGCGGCCCCATCGGCAGGCCAATCCCGACCGTGGCCGCCCTGTCGATGTCCTCGCGGCTGGCATAGCCGGCCTCGAGCAGCCTGACCGCGTGGTTCAGGTAGGGCAGGAGCAGCGCGTTGGCCACGAACCCGGCCCGGTCGCCGACCCGCACCGGGGTCTTGCCCAGGCGCCGGGCGAGATCGGCCACCTGGTCCGTTAGCGCCGGGCTGGTCAGGACGGTCGAGACCACCTCGACCAGCCGCATGACCGGCGCCGGGTTGAAGAAGTGCATCCCGATTACGCGACCCGGGTGCTTGCTCGCGGCCGCGATTGCCGTAACCGACAGCGAGGAGGTGTTCGTGGCGAGGACGGCCTCCGGGCTGCAGACGCGGTCCAGTTCCGTGAAGATCTGCCGCTTGATCTCCATCCGCTCGGGGACGACTTCGATCGCCAGGTCGACCCTGGCCGCGTCGCTGAACGAGGCCGCGGGCCGGATCCGACCCCAGATCTCAGCCTGCTGCGCCTCCGTGAGCTTTCCGCGGCTCACGGCCTTGGCCAGCGACGCCTCCAGGATGCCCAGGCCGTGCCCGAGGGCGTCGGCGTCGACCTCGATCGCCACCACGCCGATGCCGGCGCGGGCGAACACCTCGGCAATCCCCGCCCCCATCGTGCCCAGGCCTACGACGGCCACCTCGCGAATCTCCATGGCGGCGACACTACCGAGGCGCGGCCGCGCGCAGCGAAGGCACCCGGCCGCGAACGACTAGCCCGGCTGGCGGCGAACGGCCAGCCGGGCTGGCGTCGAACGGCTAGCCCGGCTGGAGGCGATCTAGCAGCACGGCCCGATACTTATATCGAGGGTTAAGGCTGGATGGCTGCCAGGTGGAGGGAACTTGACGATTCCGCGTCTTGACCGCGCCAACGCGCTGGATCACGTCGTCGTGCTGATGTTTGAGAACCGGTCCTTCGATAACCTGCTCGGCCGGCTCTACCAGCCAGGTGAGGTGCCCTCTTTCGAGGGTGTAGCGGGCCTGGACCTGGCCAACCCGATCCCGGAGTGGGCGGCCGACCAGGGCGGCCGTACCTCGGTGCCCTACGGCATCGCGGTGAACATGAACACGCCGAGTCCCGACCCTGGCGAGGAATACGAGCACGTCAATGCGCAGCTGTTCGGAATCGTCGATCCGGCCAACCGAGGGGTGCCCGCGGCCAAGATGAGACCGCCGTACAACGCTCCAGCCGATTCACGGCAGCCACCCACTATGGACGGCTTTGTCGCCGACTACATCAGCTCGTTTGCTGCCGAGATGGGCAGGCAACCGAGCTATGACGAGTTCGCGCAGATTATGACCGGCTACACGCCCGACCAGATGCCCGTCACCTCAGCCCTGGCCCGCGGGTTCGCCACGTTCGATCATTGGTTCTGCGAGGTGCCGTCGCAGACGTTCGCGAACCGGTCGTTCTTCCACGCCGCGAGCTCGTCGGGGTATGTGGACAACCTGACCCCGGCCGATGCGTTCCCGCTGCACAACGACGCCGAGACGATCTTCGAGCGGCTGGACCGGCAAGGGCTGAGCTGGCGCGTTTACTGCGACCCGCCGAGCCACGTCTCACTGACCGGGATCATTCACGCACCCCGGCTGTGGCGGCACTTTCCGACCAAGTTCGTCACGACCGACCGCTTCCTGGAGGACGCGGCCAGCGGCAACCTGCCCACGTATTCGTTTATCGAGCCGAACCTGCTGTACGGCCACAACGACATGCACCCCGCCTTCGACGCGCTGTTTCCCGACACCTCGATCGACCCGCCATCGTCACTGCTTGGCGGCGAAGCGCTGCTGGCCAAGATCTACGACGCGGTACGGTCAAGCTCGTCGCTGCATGGCTCGAACGCATGGAACACACTGCTGCTGATAGCCTTCGACGAGCACGGCGGGACCTACGATCACGTGCCGCCGCCGCTGGTGCCCCCACCCGATCCCCGCGCCCCGTCCGGCCAGCTCGGATTCCGCTTCGACCGGTCCGGCGTGCGCGTGCCGGCGATCGCCATCTCGGCGTGGGTACCCGAGCGGACGGTTATCACCGCGGAATACCGGAATACCGCGCTGATCAGGACGCTGCGTGAGCGGTGGTCGCTGGGTCCGCCGCTGACCGGGCGGGACGCTATCGCTGCGGACCTGGCGCCGGTGCTGTCGCTGACTACCCCGCGCGACCCCGGTGACTGGCCGACCGTCACGCCGCGACCGGTGCCTCCTTACCTGGGCACCGTCCCGGCTCCCGGGGCGGCAGTCGGTGGCCTGTGTCACGCGGCGCTGCACGCCTGCATCGCGCTGGCCGCAGGCCGCGGCAAGGCAACGCCATTGCTGACGACCGACGAGAACATCACGCGGGCCGAGGGCCTCGCGTTGATCAGCGATCTTGGCGGGGACGCGTTCGTCGGCCTGCGCCAGGATTAACACCCGCGCGTTCAGCAGGCTCAGCCGAAGCGGTCCACGGCTGCTTGCCTGTTCGCACCGAGGCCATCAGGCTGAACCAACGCTCCGAGACCATGGCAATCTTGGGACGGAGGCGGAAGGGGTGGATGCAGTGGCAAGCGTGGTTATCACCGGCGGGTCCGGATTTCTCGGTACTCGGCTGGCCCGGGCGCTGTT
>JASHUE010000870.1:0-3672 GCA_030040195.1 Streptosporangiaceae bacterium
ACCGGCGTCGCTGACCAGCTTCTGAATCTGGGCAAGGTCAGCGTGCGGCGAGGCGAGCACCAGCAGGCTATCGACTATCTTCGGCAGGCGCTCGCCTTGCACCGCCAGGCCGGCTATCAGCATGGCGAGGTCCAGACGCTGCGCAGCCTCGCAGAGGCCCTGCACGGGGCCGGCCAGCCCGCCGCCGCCCGCGCCGAGCTGGCGGAGGCGCTCCGGCTGGCTGCCGAGATCGGTAACACCTACTTCCAGGCAAGCACGCACCGCGACCTCGCCGAGAGCCACCACCTGGCGGGCCAAGACGAGCAAGCCCGCCATCACTGGCAGCAGGCACTAACCCTGTACACCCAGCTCGGCGTGCCCGAAGCCGGCGAGCTCCAGTCCCGCCTTAGCCGCCAAGAGGCGAAAGCACGATCCTGATGCACTGCTCGCGCAGCCATCCCGCCGGTCGACGTCGGCACGCTCACGAGGGTGCGGATAGCGCCGCACTGGACGCGATTTAGCCGTCGTCAGGGATACTTGTCGTGGTGGCGCAATTCGACGGTCTCGTTCTGGCGGCCCAGCGGAGTCAGGTCGAGGAGCATGTCGGTAACGCTGAGGAGGTTAGTGACCGGGCCGTAGCCCGACCAGGTGTGCAGCACGGTGTCACCATCGCGGAAGAAGACGCTGACGGCACCCTGTTCGCCGGGACGAGCGGCCCATGGCTGGCCCATCTCGACTAGCTCCTGCGCGGTCCGGAAGTTGTATTCGATGGGCGCGACACTCTCGTCGTGAGTCACGTGGAAGTCGTAGTTGAAGTCGCTTCCCTGGGACGAGTACCACGGGAAGGTCCAGCCCATCCGCTGCCGGAACGGCTCGATCTTGCTGATCGGCGCCCGTGAAACCGCAGCGTACGTCGTGTTGTGGGCATGCAGGTGGGCCAGGTCACCGACGTTATCGGCCTGGTAGGAGCAGACCGGACAGCCCTCGTCCCAGGCCGGGTCGAACATAAAATGCTGCATGATGAGCTGAGTCCTGCCCTCGAAGAGATCCAGCAGGCTGGACTTGCCGGCCGGACCATCGAAGACGTAGTCCTTCTCGACTTTGACGGCGGGCAGATCGCGGCGTCGGCTCGCGATTTGCTCGAGGGTGCGGACCGCCTCCTCTTCGGCGGCCTGCAGCTGCTTGCGCTCGGCTACCCATTCGGCGCTAGACACGACTCGCGGAAGGCTCATTTCTCTCCTTCGTCCTCAAGAGGGCTCCGTACGCCACGGTCACGAGCATCGACGAACACGCTCTGTCGAACTAATCGCCGGCTTGGGCCGAGTCACAGCACGGAAGGGAAACCGAAGTACGCGAACAGCTCGGGAAACACATAGCAGTGCAGCCCGGTGATGAGGTCGCCATCGGTCTCCAGCACCTGCATCGCCCACGGGCAGTAACCGCCCCGGCCGTCCGGGCGGTACTGCGCGAAGGCGGCACAGCCGTTCGCCGCGGTGGGCAGCAGGCGGGAGCCGCGGCACTCCGAGCCCGGCCCCAGCATCCACACGTGGATCTGGTCCCGGCCGAGCAGCCAGAGCGGCAGCGGCGGCATCGAGTTCACCGCGTCGCTGCGCAGCAGCGCAGTCAGGCGGGTCAGGTCGTAGGCCTCGAAGGCGGAAACGTACTCCTCGAGCAGGGCGGGGTCGGCCTGGCCCCGCGCCGGTTCGTTCTCGTCGATCGACGGCGCCGCGGCGCGGGCACGCTGCAGCGCACTGTTGGCCGAGGCCACGGTGGTGCCGAGTAGCTCAGCGGTCTCGGCGGCAGAGAGCTGCAGTACGTCGCGCAGGATCAGCGCCGCCCGCTGGCGCGGAGTCAGCCGCTGCAGCGCGGCCACGAAGGCGAGCCTGACCGTCTCCCTGAACACCACCTGCTCGGCCGGATCGGCGCGGCGATCGGTGAGCTTGGCGTCAGGGATCGGCAGCACCCAGGTGCGCTGGTCCAGCGGCATCGGGATCTGGACACCCTCCGCCCGTGCGGGCGGCTGCAGTTCCATCGGCACGGTTCGGCGGCTCCGCTTACGCAGCATGTCGATGCACACATTCGTGGCGATCCGGTGCAGCCAGGTGCGCAGCGACGAGCGGCCCTCGAAACTGCCGAACTCCCGCCATGCGCGGACCATCGTGTCCTGCACCGCGTCCTCGGCGTCGAACGGCGAGCCGAGCATCCGGTAGCAGTACCCAGTCAGCTCACGGGTCAGTCGCTCGTATTCGGCTCGCTCGAGGCCGCCGAAGATGCCGCTCGCGTCTGTCTCCCGCTCAATCGTCATGGCCAGAGCGTATGCCTAAACGGGGACACCAGAGTGGTCAGTTTGGTCCGGTACGCGCCAAGCTCCGCTACGCACAGATCTCCTCCGGGCGACCGTTTGCCAGGACGGCACTCACTCGTCAGGGTTGGCCTATGCCGGACATCATCGGGCAGGTCGTAGTCCTTACCGTCAGCGACGCCGGCCGCAGCGCCGCATGGTATTGCAAGGTTCTGGGCGTAGAGGAAGCCAGCCGCTATGTCCAGCCGGATGGTCACCTCGCGCTTGTCAGCCTCGCTGACCCACACAGCGATGTCGAGCTCTGCCTGGTCGACCATGCTGCCGACCCCGGCACCTTCAACGAGTTCCGGGCCGGGCTGGATCATCTCGAATTTATGGTCGCCGAACGCAGCGACCTCGACGCTTGGGCGCGGCGACTAGACGGGCTGCGGATACGCCACTCCGGGATCAGGCAACCTGCCTACACCGCGAATGCCATGCTCACCTTCCGCGACCCAGACAACATTCAGCTGGAGTTCTTCTGGCGCGCGCACCGTCGTGCGAGCAAGCGCTAAAACAAGATGCTGATCAGGACCTTTGTCACGAACGCAGCCACCAGGGCCCACGGCAGCATGCGTCACTTCGCTACAGAGCCCAGCGCGGCGAGCACCATCGGGTCATCACCGCCCAGCCCGTACCGGTGCGAGTACAGCGCAGCAACCAGGTCGGCAACCTGCCCGCGCGTGAGATGACCGTCGTCGTAGGCCATCAGCCGCATCGGCTCGGGGGCGGCCAGGCCGGCCAGATCGGGCATGACGTAGCCATCAACGGGGAGCAACCGGGCGCCGCAGCGTTCCCAGAAGGCGATCCTGGCATCGCGAACACCTTTCTCGGCCGGGTCTGCCGCGGCCTGGCGCGGGTCTTCGACCTCGAACACGACCCGGGCAGGCCAGGCTGCGGACTCCAGGGCCGTCAGCAGAAGCGGCCAGAAGCGCCGCCCGACGCCGCGCCGCCGACGGGCGGCAGAGATGGCGTAGTAACGCAGGAACGTCCATCCAGCCTGACCAAGCAGCATGCTTGCCGCGAATCCGACCGGCCCGGACCCGTCGACCGCAACGTGCATGAGGCCAGCAGGGTCTGGGGTCGCCAGCTCCGCGAACGGAACTCGGAGTTCGGGCGGGAACGCCTGCGCATATATGTCGAGGACCTGGTCCTGCTCTTGAAGCGTCAGCTCGTCGGACCTCACCACCCGAAGGTCATCTGGCCAGCTATCGCTCATGATCGCCCTCGACACCGGCTGGCAAACCGAACATGGCCCGGCAGGGCTCGAGGCTGTGGATCGTCACGGGAAGGCGCGCGCCGGCGCGCCAGCTCGCCCGGTCGAGCCGCAGGCGCAGGGTCACCGCGGGCTT
>JASHUE010000091.1:0-7157 GCA_030040195.1 Streptosporangiaceae bacterium
CCCGCAGTTCATGCGGGCGGGGCGCGCGGCGCGGATCTGGGACGTGGACGGGAACGAGTACGTCGACCTGATGTGCAGCTACGGTCCGGTCGTCCTCGGTCACCATCATCCGGCGGTGGAAGACGCGGCGCAGGCGCAGGCCGAGCTGGCCGACTGCCAGAACGGCCCGGCCGCGGTGATGGTCGAGCTGGCCGAGCTTCTGGTCGGGACCGTGCAACACGCGGACTGGACCATGTTCGCCAAGAACGGCACCGACGCCACCACGATGTGCGTCACGATCGCGAGGGCCCAGACCGGCCGCGAGCGCATTCTCGTCGCGACCGGGGCCTATCACGGCTCGGCGCCGTGGTGCACGCCCCGTCCGGCGGGCGTGACCACGGCGGATCGCGTGAACATCGGCCATTACACCTTCAACGACCTGGCCTCGGTGGCGGCCGCGGTTGAGGCGGGCCCCGAGCCCGCCGCGATCGTGGTCAGCCCGTTCAAGCACGACGCCGGGTTTGATCAGGAGCTTGTGGACCCGGCGTTCGCCCGCGGCCTGCGGTCGCTCTGCGACCGGGTCGGCGCCGCGCTGATCCTTGACGACGTGCGCTGCGGGTTCCGGTTGCACCTCGGCTCGAGCTGGGAACCGATCGGCGTGCTGCCTGACCTGTCGGCGTGGAGCAAGGCCATCGCCAACGGTCATCCGCTCGCCGCGGTTGCGGGCGGCGACCGGTTCAGGGAGGGAGCCAAGAAGGTATTCGTGACTGGCTCGTTCTGGTTCTCGGCTGCCGCCATGGCGGCCGGGGTCGCCACGATCAGGGCGCTACGGGCGGAGGGCGCGATCGAGGCGATGGAGCGGATGGGGATAGCGCTGCGGGCCGGGATACTCGAGCAGGCAGCGGCGGCTGGGATCGAGGTCAGCTACACCGGTCCGCCGGCGATGCCGTACATGACCTTCGCCGGAGACCGCAATCACGCGCAGGCCAGCGCGTTCGCCGCCGCGACGATGCGGCACGGCGCCTACCTGCACCCGCGGCACAACTGGTTCATCTCGGCGGCGATGACCGAGGCGGACCTGGAACGCGCGCTCGGCGCAACCGCCGCCGGGTTCGCCGCCCTAAACGCACAGTAAGCCGTTCGTCTGCACTGCGAAAGAAGGCAGGGGAGGTCCGCACATGAGCGCTGAGGATCAGGCCAGGGTTGCCGGCCCGGAGAGCGTCGTTGCCCCCGACGCGGAGGAGGCGATCCTCGCCAGGGCTGGTTACAAGCCCGAGCTGCGCAGGTCGCTGCGCTTCTTCTCGATGTTCGCCATCGCGTTCTCGATCATCTCGATCACCACCGGCATCTTCCTGAACTACGGCTTCGGTCTCGAGTACTGGGGTCCGGCATCCATCTGGACCTGGCCGATCGTAGGCGTGGGTAACCTGATGATTGCCCTGGTGGTTGACGAGCTAGGCACGCGCATCCCGCTTGCGGGCTATGCCTACCAGTGGAGTTCCCGGCTGGTGAACTCCTCCTATGGCTGGTTCGTCGGCTTCGCCGGCCTGCTGTACATGACAGTGGGCGGCGCGGCGATCATGTACACCGTAGCTGCGCCGTTGCTGCTCAGCGAGTTCAATTACACGACGCCGAATCCGCGGCTAGTGCTGACCGTGGCGATCATCCTGATGCTGCTGCCGGTGGTCTTCAACATCATCAGCGTCCAGGTAGCCGCCAGGGTGAACAACATCGCCGTGTTCACCGAGATCATCGGGACTGTGGTGTTCGGCGTGCTGCTGCTGGTGCTCTGGGGGCTGAAGACCAAGCCCGCGCCATACGGCGCCAGCATCCTGACCAGCACGCAGTCGGTGTTTCACAATCCAACGATCTACGCCTTCGGGCTGGCGGGCCTGCTCGGCGCGTTCACCTTGGTCGGGTTCGAGCTAGCCGCGGACATGTCTGAGGATGCCGTGAACCCGCAGCGCAGCGTGCCCCGCGGTGTGATCTGGGCCGTCGCAGGTTCCGCGATCCTGGGCATGATCGCTCTGATTGGTTTCACCATCGCGATTCCGAACCTCAAGTCAGTTGAGACCGCGCCGCTCCCGCTGCTGGTGATCGCCGGCTACTGGCTGCCATCCTGGCTGGTCAAAGTGTTCATAGCGTTCGTCATCTTCTCGATGTTCGCGATCCTGGTGGTCGGCGCGGGGGCCCAGGCCCGGCTGGGCTACTCCCTGGCGCGCGACAACATGCTGCCGTTCTCCGGGGTCATCAAGAAGGTGAACCTGCGCACCCAGACCCCGATTGTGGCGCTGCTCGTGTTCGGCGTGATCGACATCGGCGCGCTGTTTTACGGCTACCTGCAGACGAGTGCGTTCCTCACCCTCGTGGGTGCCACCGCGATCATCCCGTACATCATCTACTTCCTGATCACGGCGGGCTATGCCTACAAGCGGCGCACGCTGGACTCGCTTCCTGGCGTGTTCTCCCTCGGCAGGTGGGCGTGGCCGGTGATCATTTTCGTGCTGGCGTACAGCGCTCTGATCATGTTCGTGCTCTCGGTACCGAGCCCGTTCCACTCCTCGGACCGCGTGCTTGGCTATGGTGCCGGCATCGCGCTGCTCTGGTACGTGTGCGCGCTGGTCTGGCGACTAAGGCGGGGGACCGCCGGGGTCAAGCCAGTGGAGGAGCTGGTCGACTAGGTCCGGTGGAGGCGGCCTGGCCCGGCCACGCGACGCGCGGCCGGGCCAGCCCGCGCGCAGACCTGCGTCGCACGCCCGGCGTCCTCATGGATTTCACTTCGACATAACCGCTCATACCGGGCAGGATTAAACGCGAAATCCCGGTCCGGCCTGAGGGGTGACAGCCACGAACACGATCGATGGGCCGGATCCGTCCGCGGTGCTGGCCGCGTTCAGGCTTGACGGCCCGCCGATCAGCATGACCGAGGTCGGCGGCGCCTGGTCCAACCGGGTCTTCCGCCTCGAGGCCGAGAGCGGCGTCTTCGCGGTCAAACAGATGCGCAACCCCTGGCGGATCGCGCACTGGGAGGAGTGGCTTGCGCAGGCGTGGTCATTCGAGCTGCGGGCCATCGAGGCTGGCGTCACGGCGCCTCAGCCCGTCGTCAACCCGGCGACGGGCGGCTGCCTGGCCCGCGTGAGCCGCGGCGACGGCGAGGCGGTGTCGGCCCGGCTGCATCGCTGGGTAACCGGAAGAGCACTCGGAACCTGGGTGGTTCATCCGCAGACGGCGCGGTGGGCAGGTGACGTCCTGGCGACAATGCACCGGCTTGGGGTGAAGCCGCGTGCCCGGAGTCTGTTCCCGTTTCCGAACGCCGATAACGCGAAGCGGTGGCCCGAGCTCACCGAAGCCGCGTACCGCAGCGGCGCGGACTGGGCCGGCCTGATGGCGGCGGCCGCGCCCTCGGTATCGGTCATCGCCGAGCTCGTCCAGTCGGCCGGCCACCGCCCCGATGAGGAGGTCATGTCGCACGGCGACGTAGACCAGAAGAACATCATCGCCACCGGGCAGGGTCCAGTGCTGTGCGACTGGGATGTGGCCCATCCGGTCGTGCCGCGTCGCGAGCTTGCGGATGTCGCGATGTCGATGGGGTGCTGGAGCGACGTGGATGTCGCCCGCGAGGTGGTCAGGGCATACCGCGCGCACGGCGGCGACGACACTGAGATCGTACCTGCCGACCTGGGCCAGCCGATGATGAGCGCCGTCGACTGGATCACGATGAACGCAGACCGGGCGCTCGGCCAGTGGCCAGCCAGCACCGCCGAGGAGGCTCAGGCCCGCGAGCTGCTCCCGTTCCTGCTGGCCGCGCTCCCGGCCAAGGTTGCTCTGGCGCTGCGCGTCACCGAGCTCCTGAGGGTCTAGACCGCGGATTGCCCCGCGTTCCCGGCGTCTGGAATGCTGCCTGAATGCATCGGCTAGCAGACCGAACCGCGCTCCGGCGGCCCCGTGTCCGCGACCGCGGACGCTTGCGCTCGTGACCAGCACAGTCCTTGATCATGTGGCCGTTGGCGCGCATACGCTGACCGACGGCTGGAAGCTGTTCGGCGGAGTGCTGGGCGGAGCGTGGGCCTACGGCGGTCAGTCGGCCGGCTACTGGTGGGGTCAGCTGCAGTTCACCGCGGGACCGAAGATCGAGCTACTCACTCCCACCGGCGGGCCAGACTCGGCGTTCCTTGAGCGGTTCCTCACCGCGCGCGGGCCGGGCCCGCACCACTTGAACTTCATCGTTGCCGACATCAGGGCCGCGTTGTCGCGAGTCGAGGCCGCCGGAATCGAGCCGGTCCAGGTGAGCCTGCAGAACCCGAGGTGGAAGGAGGCGTTCCTGCACCCGAGGGACGCGTACGGGATCGTCGTTCAGCTTGCCGAGCAATCTGGCCCGCCGCCCGGGCATCCGGCACCGCGCGACCTGCCGGAGTCGGGCCCGTCCTCGTCATTCGCGCTGGTCGAGCATCACGTTCGTGACCTCGCCGGTGCCACCGCCCTGTTCGCAAACGTGCTCGAGGGTGAGGTTGTCGCGTCGGGCGGATCGGCAGCGGAGCTGGCCTGGGACAACGAAGCCCGGCTGCGGCTGGTGGAAACCGTCGAGGCCGGTCAGCAGCGATCGGGCGGCAGGATGGCAAGCCTGCACTTCAGCCGGGATCACGGCACGTTCAGCGCTGACGACGTCACCCTGGCAACCGAACTGGGCAAGCGGATCGGCGTGGTCCTGCGGCTCAACCGCTGACACCCGTGGCACTGGCGCTGGACGCAATTGTCGATAAATCGCTCTAACGATAATTGGCCACCGGCAGCCCATGCCATCGTCTTCGACCGCGACGACTTCTCGGCCCGGTCAGGGCGCGCGGAATACCGGGCCGAGGCGGGCTGTTGCCAGCCGACGTGACAGCACAGCCTGAGGCATATACGGAAGTTCAATTCTGGTTCGACCCGCTCTGTCCCTGGGCCTGGATCACGTCCCGGTGGATGCTTGAGGTCGAGAAGGTCCGCCCGGTACGAACGGACTGGCGGATCATGTCGCTGGCCTACCTGAACCTGACCCAGCACGAGGGCAAGGGCCTCAGCGACGAGTACGTGGAGCGCATGCGCCGAGCCTGGGGCCCGGTCCGCGTGTGCGCGGCGGCCGAGCAATTCCGCGGCCCTGGCGTGCTGGGCCCGCTCTATACAGCGATCGGGACGCGGTTCCACAACGAGGGGCGCCGGGAGGATCCGGCCGTGCTTGGCGAGGCGCTGGCCGAGGCCGAACTGCCGAGTTCGCTGGCGAGCGCGGCCGACAGCGAGGACTACGACGAGCTGATCAAGCGCTCCCACCATGAGGCGTTCGACGATGTCGGGCTGGACGTCGGGACTCCGGTCGTCCGGATTCACGGCAAAGCGCTGTTCGGGCCGGTGATCACGCCGGCGCCCAAGGGCGAGGCAGCTGGTCGGCTGTGGGACGGGCTCGTGCTGGTGACCGAGGCAGACGGCTTCTTCGAGCTCAAGCGCACGAGGGATCGCAAGCCATCCTTCGAGTGAGTCACGCCAGTCCTGGCGATCTTCGGCCAGCCTGTCGTCACGCCTCTACCGGGACGGCCCGTCGTGGGCAGCCCTTGGCCGGAGCATGTCGATAGTGCTGCCAGTCGCGGGCTTATCCGGCGACGAGCGCGCGGCAATCTGCAGTGGTTGCGCGTCGCGTGCGTTACCGCTGGACACTTAGGGTGGCGCAAGCGCCGCTGACGGGCGTCGCGCGGCGCACTATCAAGCCGTCCTCGTCCCCAATATTCGCGACCGGGCCCGACCAATTCCTTATGCGCTCCGCCGCCCCCGAGGACTGCAGCCCGGGGGGCCAGAGTCGGTTGGAACCAGCCCGTTCCGGTCTTGTGATGGTTCTATTTGTTTAGTAGGTTTCCTAACAATTAATTCCGGATCGCGGAGGTCGGGTCGTGCGTATAAGGGTTTGGTGGGTCGGACTTGTAGCTGCGGGGGTGGTAGCGGGCACGTTGCCCATCGTGGCCGGGGCAGGGTCGGCGGTAGCCAAGGCGGTGCCCGCCGAGGTCCGGGTCAACCAGGTCGGGTACGCCGAGAACGCCAGCAAGATCGCGTTCGTGATGCTGCCGGCCAAGGTCGCGAGCGTTCAGTTCAGGGTTTCCGGTGGCCCCGGGGTCGAATGGTACGGGCGGTCCAGTGACTATGCGGGCAGCTGGAACTCCACGTACCGGGCCGTGTACGAGCTGAACTTCAGCGAGCTGCGCTGGCCGGGGACCTACCGGATCACCGCGAGCGCGGACGGCCTGACCGCGCAGTCGCCGGCGTTCCGGATCGCAAGCCCGGCGGCCTTGTACCACCAGCTGGTCGTGAACGCGGTGCGCTACTTCACATCCGAGCGCGACGGTCCCGACGTGGTGCATTCGGTCCTGAACCGGGAGCCCGCGAACCTCACTGACGAGCACGCCTACGTGTACGCGGACCCGAAGTACGACGACAATGACAACCTGCTCGGCACGCTTCACAAGATCGGCGGCCCGGTGAACGTGGCTGGCGGGTGGTTCGACGCCGGCGGCGGTTACGAGAAGTTCGCGTACACCGCCAGCTATGCCGACGGCCTGCTGCTGATGGCGGCGCGCGACTTCCCTGGCGAGTACTCGACCCTGGAACCCGAAGCGCAGTACGGCCTGCAGTGGCTGGAGAGGCTGTGGAACCCGGTCAAGAAGGTCCTGTACATCCAGGTCGGCATCGGCAACGGGAACGCCAGCAACACCATCCAGGGTGACTACAACTTCTGGTTCCTCCCCCAGGCCGAGGACCGGATGGACGTGAAGAAGGGCGGAAACCCTGGCCCGACGGCGTACTACGTGAAGTACAGGCCCGTGTTCGAGGCGGCGGCGCCAGGCAAGAAGTTCAGTCCCGAGTTCGCTGGCCGCTTCGCTGCCGACTTCGCGCTGGCGGCCCAGCTAGACGCGCACAGCGACCCGGCGCAGGCCACGCACCTGCTGTCGCTCGCTCGCGGCATTTACGCGATGGCCAAGACCACCCACGTCGGCCAGATCGTGACCACGTTCCCCTGGGACTACTACCCAGGGACCGAGTGGAAGAGCGACATGCTCTGGGGCGCGGCCGAGATGGCGCTCGCCGACGAGGCGCTGCGGCTGCCCGGCTCCCAGGTGCAGGCGGATCTGCAGACCGCTGCGTACTGGGCCCGCGAG
>JASHUE010000871.1:0-3533 GCA_030040195.1 Streptosporangiaceae bacterium
GTCGCGCACGCTGAGACCTACGACGAGGAGGTGCGCAAGAGCCACCACGAAGGCATGGACCCGGTCGGGTACGAAGTCGGCACCCCCACTATCCACGTCGACGGAGTGGCTTTCTTCGGCCCGGTGCTGGGCGCGATCCCGCGAGCGAAGGAGGCTTTGTTCGTGTTCGACGGCGTCCTCGCGCTGGCCCGCAACCCGCATTTCTTCGAGCTCAAGCGGAGCAGGAACGTACCGCTCAGCTTCACCTGAGAAGCGCCTGCCGTGAACGCTCAGCTCGCAGAGACGGCTCGAGACCGGACGAGCAGGCGCGACTGGCTCGGCCTGCCCGACCTGGCCGGGCACCAGTCGCTCCTGGTGTCGCTGGTTATCGACAGCCTCGGCGACGGCCTGTTCGTTCCGTTCGCCCTCATCTACTTCCTGCACACGACCCGGCTTTCGTTACCATCGATCGGCCTCAGCCTGACTGTCGCCGGGCTGCTCGCGCTGCCGTGGGTTCTGCCAGTCGGCGTCCTGCTCGACCGGTTCCGTCCCTCGGCCGTGGTGATCGCCGCGAACCTCATCTCGGCGGTCGGCTACACCGGCTACCTGGTCGTCGGGCAGGCATGGCAGCTTGTACTCTTCGCGCTGCTCGCCGGAGTGGGTGGCCGGGTTTACTGGACGGCCAATCTCGGCCTCATCGGCGACGGGTTCGGCGCCGAGCTGCTGTCAGCCACGGCCTACAGGTCGATCCGCATCACGACCCGCCGCTTGGTCGGCCTCGTTACCTCCCTGAACCCGGCGGCGGCGAAGGCGTTGCGGCTGCCCACGTAGAGTTCGCCCCAGGTGATTACCTTCCCTGGCTCGGTGAGCATCGCGTAACCCTCGACGGCGTGCGCGCCACGCTCGCGTGCGAATTCGACCGCGGCCGCGATCATCTGGTAGGTGAACCCCTGCCACCGGAAGGGCGTGCGAGTGAGCACGCAGGTGACGGCCCATACGCCCTCGTCGCGCTTGTCCTCGTTCCGGCCGGCCCAGGTAACCTGCCTGGTGAGCCGGATGTAGCGGGTCCGTGGCTCGATCGCGCACCACGTAACCGGCTCGTCGTCGAGGTAGCCGACAAGCCCGCATGTCGTATCAGAATCCGGGTACCCGCAGTCGGCCTGGGTCCGCAGCCGGTGCGCGCGTTCCTCTTCGCCGATCGCGTGCCATCCCCTCACGATCTTGAATCGCTGGCAAAAGCACAGTGCATCGAAGCAGCGGGCAGCTCCGACAACTGCCCGGAGGTCCTCCCATGACACCTCGTTCGCGGGCACGATGCGGAGCTTGGCGGCGCCCGGCGTGATGCTGGCCACGGCGACCGATGCTAGCCGCCGGTTAAGCCGGTATGCCTCACCGGCCGCCCTACCGTCCGCGCCTGCGGCCCGTGGAGCTACCCGAATGTGAAGACGTATGCCTCGGCTCCTGGCTCGAAAAACGTGATCTCGAGTGTGCGGTCGCGGACCTCGTGGCCCTGTCGCACGAGCTGGTAGAGGCGCCCATCCCTCAGCAGCCCGTGCCCTTGCTCGTCGGTGTCAACTCCGTGAGCTTGGCCAAGCGGCTGACCGTCGAGGTCGACGCGGAAGGGAATCGGGTCGCCCTTCCCTGGCGACAGCACCAGGTGGGCGTCGCGCGCGTGGAACCGCAACGCGATGCTTCCGGCGCCGCGCTCCAGGATGGCGTTCTCGCGCCCGACCGTCCACTCGCCGGCCAGAGCCCAGTGGTTGAAGCCCAGGCCGTCCGGCAGGTCGTAGGTCCGGCGCACTCCGAAGGCCGCTCCGCCCGGCGAGGCGAAATTCTCGCCGCGTTCATAGCCGAGGTAGGTCTCCGGCGTACGCAGGTTGGTCCAGTCAGCTTCGGCCTCCACGCCAGCCCCGACCACGGAAACCGGCTCGCGGTCGAGTTCCAGCAGACGCTGGATCATGCGTTCCGACTCCTGATACCGGCCTTCACCGAAGTGGTGGTCCCGCACGATCCGGTCGGCATCTACGAAGTACAGCGCGGGCCAGTAGTGGTTATCGAAGGCCCGCCAGATGGCGTAGTCGTTGTCGATGGCCACGGGGTAGTCGATCGAGCGGTCCAGCGTTGCCTGGCGCACGCGGTCGACTTCGTGCTCGAACGAGAACTCGGGCGTGTGCACGCCGACCACGAGGAGGCCCTCGTTCCGGTAGGCCTGCCACCAGGCGCGGACATACGGCTCCGTGCGTAGCCAGTTGATGCACGTCAGCGTCCAGAAGTTGACGAGCACGGCCCGGGCGCGCGACTCCCCCGGGCTGAACGGCTCGGAGTTCAGCCACTCAGCCGCGCGGAGCGAGGGCATCGTACGGCGTTCGAGGAAGGTCATTTAGCGAAGCGGCCGGAACCCGGCGCGAACCTCGTCTGAGAACAGCTGCGGCTGCTCCCAGGCCGCGAAGTGCCCGCCCTTGTCGACCTTGTTGTAGTAGATCAGGTTCGGGTACGCCTCCTCGGCCCAGCTTCGGGGCGGCGCATAGAGATCGTCAGGGAAGGCGCTCACGGCGCTCGGGATCGACACGCCCTTGATGTCAAAGAAGCCGACGTCGTTCTCCCAGTAGAGCCTGGAGGAGGACACGGCCGTGTTCGTCAGCCAGTAAAGCGTGACGTTGTCGAGGACGTCGTCGCGGCTAAGCCCGCCCGGCTGGCCGGCGAACGCGCGAGCGATGAGGTCGTAACTCCACTTGTCATGGTTGATCATCCAGGCTGCCAGGCCCACCGGCGAGTCCGCGATCGCGTAGACGGTCTGCGGCTGCGTCCCCATCTCCACGGCATAGCCGGTTCCGGTCGTGAAGAACTCGTTCAGCCGCTGGTACTGCTGCTCCTCCTCGGCCGACAGACCCGATGGCATCTCGCCGGTCGGCAGCACGTTGAGCGTCCCCGAAACCTGCGGTGGGACGGCACCGGCCATGTTCGTGTGCATGCCGAGCAGCTCAGGTGGCGCCTGTTTCGCCATGAAGTCCGTGATGATCGCCCCCCAGTCACCGCCCTGGGCGACGAACTGCGAGTATCCGAGGCGCCTCATAAGCTCGATCCACGTGCTGGCGATACGCTCGGGACCCCAGCCGGTGGCGGTCGGCTTTGCGGAGAACCCGTAGCCGGGCATCGACGGGATCACCAGGTGGAAGGCGTCCGCCTCGCTCGCGCCGTGGGCGGTCGGATTGGTCAGCGGGTCGATGACCTTGAGCAGTTCGATGACCGACCCCGGCCATCCGTGCGTGATGATGAGCGGCAGTGCGTCGTCGTGTGGTGAGCGTACATGGATGAAGTGGATATCGAGCCCGTCGATCTCAGTCATGAACTGAGGCAGGCAGTTCAGCTTTGCTTCGCACCGACGCCAGTCGTAGTCAGATGACCAGTAACGCCCGAGTTCCTGGATCGTCGCGAGTTGCACCCCCTGCGAGTGATCAGGAACGAGCTCCCGGTCCGGCCACCGCGTGTCCTCGATGCGCTGACGGAGCGCCTCGAGTTCCTGTTCTGGCGTCTGGACCGTGAACGGGCGGATT
>JASHUE010000872.1:0-3257 GCA_030040195.1 Streptosporangiaceae bacterium
CACCGGCTGACCGCGCTGGAGGGCCTGGCGGCGCTCTCGCTGGACGCGCTGTCGTCGGTGGCGTACGGGCCGCAGGCCATCCTGATCGTGCTGGCGACAGCTGGCGCGATTGCGCTGCACTACACCCTGCCGGTCACGCTGGCGATCGTGCTGCTGCTGGCCGTGCTGGTGACGTCCTACCGTCAGGTCATCGAGGCGTTCCCGACTGGTGGCGGTGCGTACGCGGTATCCAAGGCGCACCTTGGGGTCCGGCCGAGCCTGATGGCGGCAGCGTCTCTCGTCGTCGACTACATCCTCAACGCGGCGGTCGGGGTGTCGGCCGGGGTCGAGGCGCTGACCTCCGCGTACCCCGCGCTGTACCCAGACCGGGTGTACCTGTGCCTGGCAGTGCTCGGCTTCATCACCGCGGCCAACCTCTGGGGTGTCGCCGAGTCGGCGCGGCTGTTCATCGCCCCGACGCTGATTTTCATCGCCGGTATCTTCGCAGTGATCATCGGCGGCCTGCTGCGATCGCATCCGCTCCCGTTTCCCCAAGGGTCGGTCTCATCGGTGCCGGTGACGGTGGGGATTTTGCTGCTGCTCAGGGCGTTCGCCTCCGGCTGCTCGGCGCTGACCGGGGTGGAGGCGATCGCGAACGCGGTGCCGGAGTTCAGGAAGCCCCGGGCGCGCCGGGCCCAGCACACCGAGGTAGGCCTCGGCGTGATCCTCGGCCTGATGCTGATCGGCATCGCCGTGCTGGCGCAGAAGTACCACACCTATCCCTCGTCGACTACTACCTCGCTCGCTCAGCTCACTGAGGCTTCCCTCGGGCACAACTTCGCCTTCTATGCGATCCAGCTGGTCACGACGGTGCTGCTGGCGCTGGCCGCCAACACCTCATTCGGCGGACTGCCGGTGCTGGCCTCGCTGCTTGCCACCGACAACTTCCTGCCGCACCTGTTCTTCCTGCGAGCGCAGCGTCAGGTGCACCGGTACGGCGTCGTGGTGCTGGCAGTGGTGGCCGCAATCCTGCTGGTGGTGTCGAAGGGCAATACCCAGGCATTGATACCGGTGTTCGCGATCGGGGTCTTCGTCGGGTTCACCCTTTCGCAGGCCGGGATGGTGCGGCACTGGCGAGTCAACCGCCAGCCGGGCTGGGAGGGCCGGGCCGTCATCAACGGCGTCGGCGCGGTGTTCACGCTGGCGGCGCTGGCCGTCGAGCTGATCAGCAAGTTCACCGAAGGCGCCTGGCTGATCGTCATCGTCATTCCCCTGCTCGTGCTGATGTTCAGCCGCGTGCACGCGGCCTACGTCCGCATCGGCACCGCGCTGCAAATCGGCCAGCAGCCTGCACCACCGCGGCCCCGCAGCTCGCTCGTGATCGTGCCGGTGGGCAGCATGTCCAGGCTGACCGCGGAAGCGATCTCGGCGGCGCTGTCGCTCGGCGACGAGGTGATCGCGGTGACGGTCACCTATGCCGAGCCTGAGGAGGCCGCGGCCGACGCCCGCTTCCGCGAACAGTGGGAGGCATGGCACCCGAACGTCCCGCTGCTGACGCTGCGCAGCACCCGGCGTTCACTCGGCCCGCCCGTGGTGAGCTTCCTGCGCGAACTCGAGCAGGCGGCCTCTTACGACCAGCTTGTTGTGCTGATTCCGGAGGTACAGCCGACTCACCCGTGGCAGAGGATCCTGTACAACCAGCGGGGGTTCGTGCTCGAGCAGGCCATCCAGCGCGGCACCAGGAACGTGGTCATCTGCCGGCTGCGGTACCAGCTCGCGAGCATGACCACGCTCTCGGAGAGCGCCCCGGCGGGGCAGGACCCCCCCGCCGGACAGGTCGGCTAAACCCCGGCGCCTACCTTCTGCCAGGTCACCGGCGTAGGCGATCGCGACGTCCCCGCTGTCGTCAGGCACGGCCCCGGCGGGCGGGCCGGGTGAGTTCACCCAGGCGGGGACCCCGCCGCGTTATCTGGGTCGGGTTGATAGCGATAGCCCATTCCCGGCTCGGTCAGGAGCCAGCGCGGCCGGGCCGGGTCGGGCTCCAGCTTGCGCCGTAGCTGGGCCATGTACAGCCGGAGATTGCCGGTTGCGTCGGCATAGCCCGGTCCCCAGACGTCGGCCAGCAGTTGCTGCTGGCTCATCAGCCTGCCGGGGTTGCGCAGCAGCACCTCGAGCAGGTGCCACTCGGTTGGTGTCAGCCGGATGTCGGCCGAGCCCGCGTCGTCGGCGTGAATGACGCGCTTGGCGGCCAGATCGACGATCAGGTCACCGAGCTTGACCTGCGGGGTGTCACTGTCCACGCTGGCCCGCCTGCTGACGGCGCGCATCCGGGCTAGGAGTTCATCCATGCCGAACGGCTTGGTCACGTAGTCATCGGCCCCGGCGTCCAGGGCCTCGACCTTGTCGGTACTGTCGGCCCGCCCGGACAGCACGATGATCGGGGCATCGGTCCAGCCGCGCAGGCCGTGGATGACCTCGACGCCATCCATGTCCGGCAGGCCCAGGTCGAGAATGACGAGGTCCGGGGGATGCTTGGCGGCCAGTTCCAGCGCCTCACTGGCCGAGCCGGCCGTGTGCACCTCGTACTGCCGGACGCGCAGGTTGATCCGCAGCGCCCGCACGATCTGCGGCTCGTCGTCGATGACCAGGATGTCTGTCACGGCACCATGCTGTCGTGGCGCACGGACGTACCGCGGGGAGTTGATGTCGCCGGTGCCACGCCAACTCCCCGCCGTGCGAACTGCTGCCGGGGTCTATATCGGATTTGCCCGATCAACTCATATCTCCGGTGCCGAGGTACGACTCATGCTCACGCTCGCCCGTCGGGGCGGTCGCCGGGCCAGGCGCGGCGGGCAGCGATAGCGTCATCGTCAGGCCGCCACCGGGTGTCTCGTCCGGCTCGAGCGTGCCGCCCATCGCCTCGGTCAGTCCGCGGGAAAGGGCCAGGCCCAGGCCCACGCCGGTGGTGTTGTCGGTATCGCCGAGCCGCTGGAACGGCACGAACATCTTATGGCGGTGCTCGGTCGGGATGCCGGGGCCGCGGTCGATGATGCGCAACTCGACCCGGTCATGCAGGCTGCTCCCGGTCAGCGCGGGGGGCGAGCCGGCCGGCGAGTACCGCAGTGCGTTCGCCGTCAGGTTGGCGATGACCCGCTCCAGGATGCCGGGATCCACCGCTACCTCGGGCAGGTCATCGGGAATGTCCACGGTCACGGCCCGTGCGGCGGGGCCCAGATCGTCGAGTGACCTGGCGACGATCTCGGACAGGTCGGCCGGGC
>JASHUE010000873.1:0-3666 GCA_030040195.1 Streptosporangiaceae bacterium
CCGATCACCCTCACCGCTAAGAACACGGCCGGAACAACGACCCAGTCGTTCGTGATGAGCGTCAGCGCCGCGCCGGAGATCACCACGGCCGCCAGCGCGACCGCCACGACCGGCTACGGCTTCAGCTTCGGTGTCGCCGCAACTGGTGCGCCCACCCCGGCGATGGCAGTGAGCGGCGCGCTCCCGCGCGGCCTGAGCTGGGTCGACAACGGGAACGGCACGGCGACGCTGGCCGGCACGCCGAGCGCGGGCACGGGCGGCGTCTACACGCTGACCTTCGAGGCGACGAACTCGCTCACGACCACCACGCAGACGTTCACCCTGACCGTCCAGCAGGCCCCCGCGATCACCAGCGCCGCCTCGGCGTCGGCCACCAAGGGGACGGCGTTCAGCTTCACCTTCACCGGCGCGGGCTACCCGCTGCCCACCTTCACCCGCAGCGGCACCGTGCCCGGCCTCTCATTCACCAGCAACGCGAACGGGACCGCGACCCTGTCGGGGACTCCCACCACGGCCGGCACGTACACGCTGACGGTCACCGCCAAGAACAGCACCGGCTCGGCAGTGCAGACCTTCACCCTGACGGTCGGCTAGCGAAGGCACGCAAGTTAGGGCAGCGCACCAGCGCAGCATCGGGCCCGCCGGACCAGACGCGCACCGGCCAGCTACGTGTCGGGTCGCCGGTTCTGGCAGCTATCGGGGAGAGGCGGATACCGGGATGGGGAGTCAATCACTCGTCGATCCGGGCTTCGCCTGTCATGAGGTCGAAGATCAGCCTGGATATCCGATTCTGCAAATAATCAATGTCCGGCCCCCGCGCGCCTAGGTGCTCTTCCCACACGTAATCGGGATGGAAGAAGTCGAACCATGCATACCGAGCAGCCGCGGTCTCGGCACCTTCCGCGGTGCGGCCCGCGTCGATCCGACCGCGGACAACCTGGCGCACCGGTTCGAGCTGCGCGTCCTGGACAGCACCTGCTCGTTTACGGCCGCGCGGAGTTCCGGAAGCCACGGCTCAAGGGCTCGGCCGATGCTGCCGTCGAGGATCACTCGTTCCGGGTCGATCACGGCGGTCGTGGACAGAAGTTGAGGTCCGGGCCCTTCGTGGGCGTAGCACGTTTCGACCGCCTGCATACGGTGTGGCGGCTATCCCTGCTAGCCCTTCGGCCAGAAGAGGTTGCAGGACTGCGCTGGGAATCGGTGGACCTGGCCGCAGGCACGCTTACCGTCGCCCGCATCCAGGTAATTGTGGCCGGGAAGGTGATCGAGCGCGAGACCGCCAAGACACCCGCAGGCGAACGGACGCTCCCGCTCGGCGAGGGCACGGTCGCGGCCCTCCGCGAGCTGCCCGGCTCCAGCGCAAGGAACGCCTCGCCGCCGGCGGGGCGTACCAGGCTGGCAGCCACGGCGGCTACGTGGCCGCCGACGAGACCGGCGCCGGCTGCAGCACGCAGCGGCCGCGCGGCACCTTCTACCGCCTCGTGGCCTCCGCCGGCCTTAGGAAGATCACCTTCTACCACGCCCGCCACCCCGCGTTGTCCTACCTGCTCAACACGGGTCAGGTACCGATCGCCATCGTCAACGACGCCCGCCGCGAGCACCGGCGCCTGAAGTCACGCCCTGAAGGGGAGTGGCGGGTAGTGCCGATTGCCCCGCCGCTAACACGGATACTCCGAGAGCGCTCCGGGCAGCAGACGACGCCGAGACCGCATGGGCAGCTGGCGAGCCGCACATTCCCGGCACCTGGGCGCAGGTGCGCATCGGAGCCGCTATCGCACAGCTGCATCGCGGCCAGCTGGACGCCGCACAGGCCGAAGTAGCAGCCGTGCTCGACCTGGCCCCTGAACTCCGGATTGCCACGGTCACCGGGTGGCTTGCTGACCTTGACGGGCAGCTGGCAACCGACAAGCACGCGAGCAGCCCCCTCGCTGTCAGCCTCCGGCGCCAGATCCAGGAGTTCAAGGCGGCTGCGCTACCGTCCGACAAAAGGGAGGCCGGATGACACTGCCCGAGCACATGACCAATCGCTGGGCCAGGCGACGCAATCCCGCGCCGGGCGAGCGGACCTTGTACTGGCATGTGCTCATGCGCGACTATCCCGACGTCGGCGACCTGGCCCGGCAGGCACGTCAGCGGCTCGCCCCGTTCGATGGCCTTCATATGACGCCCGCGACTGCCTCCACATGACCACTCTCGTCGCCGGACCCGCCGGTCAGTTCTTGGAGAGCCAGCTACAGAAAATGGTCCAAATCGCTTCGGATCAGCTCGCGAACGTTCCGCCGATCAGGGTCCGTCTCGGCAAGATCATCTATCACCCCGAGGCCATCCTCTTGGGGATAACGCCCGACGATGATCTCGCACCACTTCGGAACGCAGCCATCACGGCCACTCACGCAGCGGGTACCACCGGAAGTGACGAAGGCGAGCCCTGGAGGCCGCACGTCACGCTGTGCTACAGCACGAGCGACCAGCCGGCGGGCCCGATTATCAACGCTCTCGGCACGGCCCTGCCCGAGCGGACGATCGATGTCAGCAGGCCCAGCCTCGTCATCCAGAACGGCTCGGAACTGGTCTGGGACTGGACCGTCGTCCGATCTGCCAACACGGCCGCCCCCGCGCGCGCTCGCTGATTCCGGCTCACGACCGCAGGGACAGTCCAGACGCTGCCGAATTGCGCCTTCCTATAATCAAGGCGGCGCGCTGCGCGCGCCGCGGATCGGCGCCAGCACCCCGGCCTCTGCCTCGGGAGGCCCGGCCGGGCGCGCGCCGACCCCACGCCTGAGCCCGCCGCGGATCAGTCATGGTCTCCGGTCACGCGCACGGTGCTGTACGTGGCCGTCTTCCTCGGCTTCCATTGTCCGGCTCGCGACCACCGCGTCTAGGGCGCTCCCTGCGGTCGCGTCGCATGCGATCGGCTTCGCCGACCCTAGACACGGCGGCCACTCACCTGGGTTTGGCGCCTGCGAGGATGACGGGGAAGCAGTAAGAGTCTTCTCGTTCCGACGTGCGTTCTTTGCCAAGGGAAGGCTAGTGTCCTGAGTCGCAAATTCGCTGGCAGGACGTTCCGGGGTTGACCCGGCAGCGCGATACGGCGAGCTTGCAGGCTAGCCGGGAAGCTCGCCGAGCTGTTCAGCACCCCAGTCGGCCGGTGCGACATCGCGGAGGTGCTGGCTAAGTTCCCAGCGTTGACCTTCGGGATCGGCCACGACGGCCTGGCGGAGCCCCCATGGCTGGTCGGTAGGCTCGTCGAGGATGGTTCCGCCCGTAGTCTGGATACGGGCGCATGCTGCGTCAACGTTATCGACGAAGATGACGGTTATCGCGGCGGTCTCGCCGAACCGGCCGCCTGCCAGGCCGAGCATAAGGACCGCGCCATCGCGTGCCAGCTCGATGTGCCCGGCCGGGCCGCCGTCCGGGACGGTGAACCGGATGGCCTCAGCGAAGCCCAGGATGTCGCTGATCCAGCGTGCCGCGGCTCCGGGATCACGGTAGAGCAGATAGGGGACCGCGGCTGGGTAGCCGCGCGCTGGGTCGTACACGCGCCACCTCGTCTTGCTTGCTAACGTAGCGACACGCCTATCGTCGCGTACCCAGGTCTTTCGTGCTGCTCAGTCGATTACCCGCCGCTCAACAACGGACGCTGCACCCCGCTAAGGATCGAGATCA
>JASHUE010000092.1:0-2999 GCA_030040195.1 Streptosporangiaceae bacterium
GCTGTTCGTTGACAGCGTTACCAGCCGCGGGAGCGGCCAGGCCGGCGCGCTCGCCGCGGGCCTGGCGATCGCGGTGTCGATCACGGTTCTGGCGGTCACAGAATTCGCCGGCTCGCAGGTGCGGATAGCGCTGCTTGACCGGACTAAGCACCTGCTCGACCGGCGGCTGCTCGAGCTCGTCGGCGGGACCCCCACGCTCGTGATCCAGGAGACGCCGCGGCATCTGCGTCAGCTCGAGCTGCTGCAGGCCGAGTCCTGGGAGTTCGGCGCCGCTGTGCCCGCCGTGCTGGACGGCGCGACGGCGCTGGTCCGGATCCTGATCACGCTCGGCCTGCTCGCCTCAGTTAGCCCGCTGCTGCTGGCGCTGCCGGTCTTCGGGCTCCCGATCGTGATCCTCTCTCGCCATACCGCCGGCCTGTACAGCCGGGGCAACGAACTCGCCGCCGAGCCCAGTCGTCGCGCCGAGATGCTCTATTACCTGGCCGCGAGCCGGCCGGCGGCAAAGGAGATCCGGCTGCTGCGGCTCCCGGCCGAGCTGCAGCGACGATTCTCCGCCGAGCACGAGCAGATCCGCCGCATCCACGTGCGCCTGAACGCGCGCGGCATCCTCGTGCGCCTGGCTGGGCGCGTGCTCTTCCTGGCTGGCTACCTCGGCGCGATCGTGCTGGTGGTCCATCAGGCTGTCGATGGCCGGGTCAGCACGGGCGACGTGGCCATGACCGCGGTGGTCGCCAGCCAGGTGCTCGCACTGGTCACTGGGTCGGCCGAGCAGGCCCAGACGCTGCTGCGCACGCTCACCGCCGCAGCCAGGTACCTGTACCTGGAGGAGGTAGCGCAGGCCGGCCCGGCGGCTCGGGCCGGGCAGGCGATGACCGGCGGGATAACCGCCGCCGCGCGGCCCACGGCGGGCGCGCCGGTTCCGCCCCGGCTGACCGACGGGATCAAGCTCGAAGGCGTCACCTACACCTACCCGGGCGGGGCCGCGCCCACGCTGCAGGACGTGACCGCAGCGCTGCCTGCCGGGACGACCGTCGCGCTCGTCGGGGACAATGGCGCCGGTAAGACGACGCTGGTGAAGCTGCTGGCCGGGCTGTGCCGGCCGGACGCCGGCCAGATCCTGGTCGACGGCATTGATCTGGCCAGGCTGGACCTCGTGACCTGGCGAGGGCGCCTGTCGGCCGGCTTCCAGGACCATGCCAGGTTCGAGTTCAGCCTGCAGCGGGCGCTCGGACTTGGCCACCTGCCCGATCTGGACGACGCCGGCGCCGTGCAGAACGCGCTCGAGCGGGCGGGCGCGGCGGATCTGCCCGACGCGCTCCCGGCCGGCCTGGCGACCCAGCTCGGGCCGGCCTGGCCGGACGGCACGGATCTGTCGGGCGGGCAGTGGCAGAAGCTGGCCATCGGGCGGGCCATGATGCGCCCCGACCCGCTGCTCTTGCTGCTGGACGAGCCCACCGCCGCGATCGACGCGCAGTCCGAGCATGAGCTGTTCAGCCGGTGGACGCGTGCGGCCGGGCAGCTGCGGGAGCGGTCAGGCGCCATCACCGTGCTCGTCTCGCACCGGTTCTCCACCGTCCGGATGGCCGACGTGATCCTGGTCCTGCAGGGCGGGCGCATCTGCGAGCGCGGCAGCCACAACGAGCTGATGACGGCCGGCGGCCTGTACGCCGAACTGTTCGAGCTGCAAGCCCGTGCGTACCGGTGAGGTGGAATGCGTCACACGGAATCCGCTACGGCCTGCCCTCCGGGCGGCGGATGGCCGTCCGACGCCGCTGTGGCACCGTGAGCCGGCGCTGGCACGTTGTGCGGCGACATGGTCTCGCCCGTCCTGCCCTCGGGTACCGGCCGGCCGACGATCCGGTAAACCTCGGCGCCGTCGACCGTCTCGTGCTCCATGAGCAGGCTCACGACCTGGTCGAGCTCGGCGCGGTGACTTCGGATCAGCGCGATCGCCGACTCCTCAGCTTCCCGCAGCAGCCGCGCCACCTCGGAGTCGATCGTCGCCTGGGTGGACTCGGCGAACGGGCGGCTCGACAGGCCGCCGCCGCCACCACCGAGGAACACCGAGCCGCCCTCTGGGTACCCGACTGGCCCCAGCGCTGGGGACAAGCCGAACTCCCTCACCATCTTCGTGGCCAGGTCGGTGGCCGAGGCCAGGTCGTTAGCCGCCCCGGTCGAGCCCTGGTTCAGCTCGACGAGCTCGGCTGCGCGGCCGCCAAGCCGGACCGCCAGCGACTCGGTCAGGTAGTCCTCGCCGTACAGGTGTCGCTCGACCAGCGGTAGCTGCTGGGTCACTCCCAGGGCCTGGCCAGCCGGAAGGATCGTGACCTTCGCGACCGGGTCGGCATGATCGGAGAGCGCCGCTATCAGCGCGTGCCCCGACTCATGGATCGCGACCGCGTGTTTCTCCTCGGGCAGGAGCACATTCGAGCCCTCGCGTCGACCCAGCAGGATCCGGTCCCTGGCGTCGTCGAAGTCCTGAGCGGTTAGCACCTGACGGTTGTCCCGGACCGCGAAGATCGCCGCCTCATTGGCGAGATTGGCCAGGTCCGCGCCGGAAAAGCCGGGCGTTCCCCTGGCGACCACGTTGAGGCTCACGTCCGGTCCCAGGCGCTTGTCCCGGCAGTGCACGGCCAGGATCGCCTCGCGCTCGGACAGCGTAGGCAGCGGGATCGTAATCTGCCGGTCGAACCGGCCGGGTCGCAGCAGCGCCGGGTCGAGCACTTCGGGCCGGTTCGTGGCCCCGAGCACCACGATTCCCTCGGTGACATCGAATCCGTCCATCTCCGAGAGCAGCTGGTTCAGGGTCTGCTCGCGCTCGTCGTTGGCCACGACGGCACCCGAGCCAGCCCGGCGCTGGCCGATGGCGTCGATCTCGTCGATGAAGATGATGGCCGGCGCGGCCTTGCGGGCCTCGGAGAACAGGTCGCGGACCCTGGCCGCGCCGACGCCGACGAACATCTCGACGAAGCTGGAGCCCGTGACCGAGAAGAACGGCA
>JASHUE010000874.1:0-3940 GCA_030040195.1 Streptosporangiaceae bacterium
AGACCCGCGGATGCGCATCACAGTTGCGTGCCTGGACATGGCCGGAACCACCGTCGCCGATGACGGCTGCGTGCTGGCCGCCTTCAGCGCCGCGATGGCTGCGTCAGGGATCATCCCCGGCGAACCCGGCTACGACGAGGCAGACGAGATCGTCCGGACCACGATGGGCCAGTCCAAGATCGAGGTCTTCCGGCGGATTCTCGGCGCAGAAGACCGCGCGCAGCACGCGAACAGCGTGTTCGAGAGCAGTTACGCCGAGTCCGTGCGCGCGGGGAGCGTGAACCCGCTCCCCGGCGCAGTAGAGACGATCACCGCCCTGCGCGCGGCAGGGATCAAGGTCTGCCTGGCCACCGGGTTCGCTCCTGTCACGCGCGAGGCCCTCCTCGATGCCCTCGGGTGGCGGCCGCTGATCGACCTCGCCCTGTCGCCGACCGACGCGGGCCGGGGCCGGCCATGGCCTGACCTGCCGCTGACCGCGCTGCTGCGGCTGCGGGGCGGTGCCGTCAGCGAGCTGCTGGTGGCGGGGGACACGCCGAGCGACGTGGAGTCGGGACTTCGCGCCGGGGCCGGGCTGGTGGTCGGCGTGACCACGGGCGCCGCGACCGAGGAGGACCTGGCCGCCGCCGGAGCCCCGCACATCCTCGACTCGGTGACCGGGCTCGTGCAGCTGCTTGGCATTGGCGCCGGGAGCCCGCGCTAGCCGGGTATCGCGCCGCCCAGGACGCGCTGGGCTCAGGACGGGGTCAAGGGGGCATGCGCGGGGCTGCGCGGCCACTCGACGCCGAGGATGACGTTGCGGTCGCTGGCGGTGCCCGCGCCGCCGCCGCCTTCCGGTGTAATGAGCTCGCGGACCTGCCAGTCGTTGGCGGCCAGCTCGCGGGATAGTGCGGCCAGGTCGGCCGGGTCCGCGGTGCCCTGGTAAGCCGCCGGTGCCGCCGTGTCCATCACCGTGCAGGCGATGGCCAGGCCGCCAGGTACCGCCAGCAGTTCGATGAGCCGCGCCTGCTGCGGCCAGTCGATGTGCGAGGCCGTCGTGATCTGCCAGAACCCGGTCTCGCCGTCGGTAACCGCGGTGATCGCGTGCGTGTGCGTATGCCCGTTCACCCAGGCCACGACGTTGGTGTGCGCCAGCAGGACATCGCGCAGCTCGGCGGCCAGCACCCGCCGGTCGGCGCCCGGTGGCCGGGTGTCGTTCACCAGCGTCTCCAGGGGGTGATGGCTGAACAGGACCACGGGACGGGTGATGGCACCAGCCAGCTGCGCCTGCAACCAGCGCAGCTGCCGGGCGTCCAGCGAGCCCTGCCAGCCGCCGTGGGGGTTGACGGTGTCAAGCACGAGACACCGCACCGGTCCGTGATCAAAGGAGTAGTAGGCAGTTCCGTCGGCCACGTTCTGCTTCGAGTAGCCATGGCCGAGCGGACTGCCGCCGGGGCGGAAGTGCTCACGCACGTGCTCTGCCCTGGTCACCGTGGCTCTGCCGGGGTCGGGCGTGACCGCCAGCTGCGCGCTCCCCGCCAGCTCGGTGAACGCGGCACCGTCGGCGCTCTCGAAGCGCTGGAGGAGGCTGGCCGCGTCAATGCCGTCTGGCGGGGTCACGTACTTGACGCCGCCGACCGTGAATCCGCTCAGCCAGCCCTCGGGGGTCATCGTCCCCTGCAGCAGGTTGTCGTGGTTGCCGAAGACCGCGTACCACGGCAGGCCGATTCCGGCCGCCCTGAACGGCAGCCTCGCCGCGGTCAGCACGCCTGGCACCTCGGGGAACCCGAACCTGGTGCGCGGGATGTCCTGGGGACCGCCCTCGGGATGCCAGTACCGCTCGTCCTCCACCTTGGGGCCGGCCACGCCCTCGTACCGGTCGAGGTCACCGGAGTCGGGTACTACCTCGCCCCCGTCGAGCAGGGTGATGTAGCTGCGGAGTTCGTTCCGCTGGCAGTTGTCGGTCGCGTCGCCGGTCACGATCGCGAAGTCCACCGGCGCCGCCGACACGGTCCCGGCCTTCGTCTGCCTGACCGCTCGCACCATGGCCTCGGCCACCTGGAAGGTAAACAGCTCCTGGGCCCGGTAGGTGCCGATAGGGCCGACCGCGGCGCGCAGGAGCGAATCGGGGTCGGAGTACCGGTCAAGCAGTTCGGCCCGGCCCGGCGACTGGTGATCCATCACATGCGTGTCGGACAGGTGGGCCATCACGACGAGGGGGACGGCGGAGTGCAACCAGCCGGGTCGCAGGATGCCACCGCCGAGCTCGTCGCGGAAGGCATGCTGCTCTCCCTCATCCGCGCCCAGCTTGCGGTAACCGCCGTCTGTTTCCGCGGCCGGGATCAGACGGCGGCGCGCAGTGCTGGTCGGCTCCTCCTCCAGCCGGCCCGTGGGCGCCATCCTTCCGGCTGCGCTCACGAGCGGGTTGCTACGAGCACGGGCTCATCACCAGGCACGCCGATCTGCACCGACGTTCCCGGTACAAGGTTGGCGACCGCGGTGCTGGTCTTGTCCACCTTGACGGCGACGTCGCCGGACAGCCGGACGCTGACCCTCGTGAACGAGCCGAGGAACGTGCGGTCCGTCACGATGCCGTTGCCTCCCGGCACGGCCTCGATCGTCAGACCCTCGGGCCGGATCAGGACGTCGACCTCCCCGGCCAGCCCCGGTGGCGCGTCGCCGTGCAACGGGACGACCGTGCCCAGCACGCTCACCTGACCGCCGCCCTGATAGTCGCCGGGAACCCGGTTCATCGTGCCGACGAACTCGGCCACGAACGCCGTGGCCGGGCGGGCGTACAGCTCACTCGGGGCGGCAATCTGCTCGAGCTTGCCCTCCCTCATGACGCCCACGCGGTCGGCCATGGACAGCGCCTCCTCCTGGTCGTGGGTGACGAACAGGGTCGTGGTGCCCAGACGCTGCTGCAAGGTCCTGATCTGCTCGCGCAGCTGCAGCCTGACCTTGGCGTCCAGGGCCGAAAGCGGCTCGTCGAGCAGCAACACCCGCGGCTCGATCGCCAGCGCCCGGGCCAGCGCAACCCGCTGCTGCTGGCCGCCAGATAGCTGATGCGGGTACTGCCGGGCCTGTGCCGACAGGCCGACCATCTCCAGCAGCTCGCCCGCGCGCTTGGCCCGCTGGGCCGAGGTTTGCCTGCGCATGCGCAGGCCGAATCCCACGTTCTCGGCGGCGGTCATGTTCGGGAAGAGGCTGTAGCTCTGGAACACCATGCCCATGTCGCGCTTGGCCGCCGGGACCGGTGACATGTCCTTGCCGTCGACCGTCACTCGACCGGAGTCGGCGATCTCAAACCCGGCCACGATCCGCAGTGCGGTGGTCTTGCCGCACCCCGACGGCCCGAGGAGCGCGACCAGCTCGCCGGGCGCGATGTCGAGCGACAGCCCGTCCAGCGCCCGGATGCTGCCGAAGGAACGGCTGAGGGCCTGCAGGACGACCGGCGCGCCCGCGCCGTCACCGGCCCGGCCGAGAACCCCGGCGGTGGTGCCTGCCGTCGCGTTCGTGGTCATTCGGGCTCTCCGATGGTGTGACGGGCGGACTGGGTGGAGATAGAGAACAGCTGGACCTGGCCGGTGCCGTGGCGGCGGGCGCTCCGGCTGCCGACGGTCACTATCAGCATCAGCAGAATCCAGGTCACGAACAAGGCCAGCAGCGACGCGGCGACCGAGACCGGGCCGCTGTTCTGCTCGAAGTTAACGATCCACACCGGGAAGGTCTGGAAGTTATCGAGGCTGGCCATCGTGTACTCGCCCAGCACGAGCGCGACGGTCAGGACCGTGGCCGAGAGCATCGCGGTCCGCAGGTTGGGTATCACGACCCGCCAGAGCGTCGTGGGCCATCCGGCGCCCAGCGAGTTGGACGCCTCGACCAGGGTCTTCACGTCGAACGAGCGCAGCCCGGCGTCTAGCGACCGGTAGGCAAACGGCATCGCCAGGATCACGTACTCAAG
>JASHUE010000875.1:0-2632 GCA_030040195.1 Streptosporangiaceae bacterium
CACCATGACGGCTATGGCGGTCGCTGCACGCGCATCGCCAGCCAGCCTGGCCAGCGCCGAGCGGTCCGCCGTCGGATAGGCAACGACGATGTCGTCGCTGGTACCGCAGCCGGCCAGCCAGAGTGCCTCAGGCAGGGTATAGGCCAGGATGCCGCGGAAGCCGTCGGTCTGGAGCACCTGCTCAATGAGGTGACGGCAGCGAACCGACTTGCTGGCCAGCCGGATCGGCTTGCCCCCGGCCCGCCGCGTCATGTCGGCCGCGTTGGCCTTGAACGCGGCCATGTCCACGATCGCGAACGGCGGGTCGAGCTCCGCGGTGGCCGTATCGAGTCGGCGCAGGTCCGCTTGGCTGCCGCTCCGGGTCACTCTTCTTCCTTGGTCAGCGCGCTGTACTCGGCGGCCGACAGCAGCCCTGGGGGCAGCTCGTCGTCGGACTCCTCGACCCTGACCCTGAACAGCCAGCCCGCGCCGTAAGGGTCGGAGTTGACCAGGCCGGGGTCGTCGTCGATCTCCGGGTTGACCTCGGTCACCTCACCGTCCACCGGGGAGTACAGGTCACTGACCGACTTGGTGGACTCCACCTCGCCGCACGGCTCACCCGCCGTGACCCTGGTCCCGGCGGCCGGGATCGAGACGAAGACGACGTCGCCCAGGGCCTTCTGCGCATGGTCGGTAATGCCCACCGAGGCAATGGCGCCGCTGATGGACACCCATTCGTGCTCGGGGGTGTAGTACAGCTCTGCCGGAACGGTCATTTCGCCAACGCCTTTCTCAAAGCCCATGATTTCGGAAGGTAACCCATCAAAGTTCCGAGCAGGCGACTATGACGGGCGCTGGTAGAACGGCAACGGCACTAGTCTGGCCGGCTCGGGCCGACCCCGAACATCGACTGCGAGGCCCGCGCCTTCTTCCGGCGCGGCCGCCGCCTCGGCCGCGACCTCCGGCCGTACGTAGGCCATTGCGATGGGAACGCCGAGGGTAGGAGAGGGCGCGCCGCTGGTGACCGACCCGCAGGGGGAGCCGTTCCACAGAACGTCGTAGCCGTGCCTGGGGACCCGGCGCGACTGGCAGGTCAGGCCGATGAGTTGCCGTTGGGCCGGCTCCCCGGCCCGTGCCGCGAGCGCGGCCCTCCCCACGAAGTCGGACTCCTTGTCCAGCTTCACGACCCGGTCCAGCCCGGCGTCGTACGGGGTGACGTCGCGGCTGAGTTCGTTCCCGTACAGGGGCATCCCGGCTTCGAGCCGGAGCGTGTCGCGCGCGGCCAGCCCGGCCGGGATCAGCCCATTGCCCGACCCGGCCTTGGCCACCGTGGTCCACAGGTACTCGGCGTCCTCGGGAGCGATGAACAGTTCGAACCCGTCCTCGCCGGTGTAACCGGTGCGGGCCAGCAGGACCGGCCGGCCGCCCACCCTGGCCGGATAGCTCGCGTAGTACTTGATCTCGGTGAGGTCGGTGTCGGTCAGCGGGGCCAGGATGCGAGCGGCGTGCGGGCCCTGGAGCGCGATCAGCGCGTAGTCAGCCGTCCGGTCGGTCACGGCGGCGTCGTGTCCCGTTGCCCGCTGGCCCAGTTCCTGGCAGACGACCGCCGCGTTGGCGGCGTTGGCCACGACGAGGTACTCGGCGTCGGCCAGCCGGTACACGATGAGGTCGTCGATCACACCGCCGTCCTCGGCGCAGATCATCGTGTAGCGGGCGCGGCCGGGCCGGAGCGTCGACAGCGCCCCGACAAGGGCGTAGTCGAGCGCCGCGCCGGCTCCGGGTCCGGTTACCGACAGTTCCCCCATATGGGACAGATCGAAGAGTCCGGCGGCGGTCCTGACAGCGTTGTGCTCGGCCGTCTCGCTGCTGTAGCGCAGCGGCATCAGCCAGCCTGCGAAGTCGGTGAGCGTGGCGCCGAGTTGCTCGTGCACGTGGGTGAGCGGGGTCCGGCGCGGCTGGGGCTGCGGCTGCGCTGCCGCTGAATCTGTCACGCTCAGCGAGCCTACCGGGAATGAGGCGCAGCACACTGGTGTGGTGGGCCCGCAGGTGCACGGGCGCCAGGACGCGGGAAAGAGCCCACGGGATTGGGGAAGTCATGGCACTGCTGACCGACGACGAGGTCCGGCAGCGGCTGGCGGGTTTGCCCGGCTGGACGCGGCAGGGCGACAGCATCATGAACGAGCGCAAGCTGGCCGGGTTCAGCGCGGCCATGCTGTACGCCGCGGCGGTCGGGCACCTGGCCGAGGTAGCCAACCATCATCCGGACATTCTCATTCAGTGGAACAAGGTGACGCTGACGTTGTCGACGCACTCGGCGGGCGGCCTGACCGAGGCCGACTTCGAGTTGGCGGGCAAGATCAGCGCACTGGGGTGACCGGGGCCTCCGCCTGCAGACGACGCCACGCCCCCGGGTGGCGTCGCCCACAGGGCGAAGGTCCCCCTCCGCTCATCGCGACCCTCGTTTGCCGCCTGTCGCCCGGCCGTCCCGGGCGACGCCCAGCCGGGCGATCCCGCCGGGGATCGAACGGCCCCACACGAAGGTCCCCCTCCGCGACTTACGGTTCCCCCATTACCAGCGGCCCTTTCCCCCCGCCCGGTCATGTCCGGGTCCTGCGCGCCGCGTGGGTCCTCCAGTTATACACGTTGTGCAGTA
>JASHUE010000876.1:0-22494 GCA_030040195.1 Streptosporangiaceae bacterium
ACCGGCCGGGACCGGCTCGCCGTGGCGTACCTGCAAGCAAGCAACGACGAGTCGGCGCCGGCCTGAGGCGGCGCTGCCGCGGCGGACGCCTGAGGCACCGCAGATGACCTCGTTACGCTGTGAATTGCAGTTGAGTGCTCGGATGACAGTCAGGGAAGGGCGGACAGATGCCGGGGATCGCCGTCGTTGGGTTCGGCCGGATCGGCAGGTCGGCGGTCAAGGCGGCGCTCGCGGCCAAGCTGTTCACGCCGGCGGTGATCGTCGATGTGGCGGCGGCTGACATCATGGCGGCGCTGTTCGAGTTCGACACCAATTACGGCCGGTGGCGTGACCCCGTGCGGGCCGAGGACGGCAGCCTTGTCATCGGGGATGCGTCCATTCACTGGGTGGACGCGCGGCGCGACGATCCCGACTGGCGTGAGCTCGGCGTCGATGTGGTGATCGACTGCACCGGCCGAGCGACGGTCAGGGCCGGAGCGCAGGCGCACCTGGACCGGGGCGCGAGCCGGGTCCTGGTCAGCGCGGCGAGCAAGACGCTCGACGACTGCGACGCCGTGCTGCTGCCGGGCATCAACCTGGACGCTTTCGACCCCGCCAGGCACCGGATCGTGAGCATGGCGAGTTGCACGACAAACGCGCTCGCCCCGGTGATCAAGGTGCTGCGCGAGACCGTCGGCATCAGGGACGGCTTCTTTGCCACCGTGCACGCCTATACCAACAGCCAGGCGCTGACCGATCAGCCGATGACGGACCGGCGTGATTCGTGGGCCGCGGCCGAGAACACGATCCCGTCGGTCTCCGGCGCATCACGGGCTCTGAAGTTCATCTGGCCTGACCTGCTGGTCTCCGGACGGGGCTACCGCGTGCCGGTCCGGACCGGCAGCATCGTGGAACTCACGGTCAGGGTCGAGACGGCGACCACGGTCGCGGCGCTGAACGAGGCGTTCACCGCCGCCGCGTCCGGCCCGCTGCGCGGCATCATGGGCGTCCTGCACGAAGGCTTCGCGTCGGCCAGGATCGTCGGCGATACGGCGTCCTCGGTCATCGACCTGCCGCTTACCGCCGTATCCGGCGGTGACCTGGTCTCGGTCGCGGCCTGGTATGACAACGAGGCGGGCTACGCGATGCGGCTGGCCGAGACCGCGGCTGTGCTCTCAGGCGCCGCCATTGGTTGACCATCTCCAGTGACCGGGTACCTGGCTGCGCTCGAAGTGACCGAGAAACGCCGCGAGCTGGAATCCGTACGGGCTCGGACCCAGGTAACGCTCGTCGAGCAGGGCCACCTCCGGGTGATCGGCCGGTTCCCCCGGCTTATGGCTCGCCGGCCAGACAAGAGCTATCCAGTCACGCTCAGTCGGCTGCCCAGCGGCGGTTGGCGTCAGCGACCACAGCGCGGACGAAGAGAACGCTGCGCTGCGCCGCGGCGTTGGTGAACTCGCCCTCTCCGGTTGCGCGCCAGGCAAGGGCCGCGGCCACAAGCTCGCCGTACTCGGGGAACTGCTCGAGCGCCCACCGGCCGGCGCCGGTCTTGGACGTGATGTCCCCGGTCGCGAGCGTGTAATGCAGCCGCGGAGCGCCAAGCACTGCCCACGCCACAGTCTCCGCGCGAGCGGATCCAGCGGGGTCGCGCTCAGCGAGGACCTTCGCGCCCGCATCCGCGAGGTCGTTCCAGTAGCCGTTCAGGTTGCCGAGGTTCCACTCGTTGAGCCGTTCCCGGCTGACGGTGACGCCGATGCTGCCCGCCGCGGGCCCGCGCACCGCGATCGCGTACCTAGCGAATTCGGTCCAGGTCGACGGCGTCAGCGCGGAGTTCTCCGCCACCCTGAACTCACCGCCGACTACGTGCGGCCGCACCGGCTCGTCGTCGGGTGCCTCGGGCCGGTCGCACCAGGTGACGTAGCTGCCGTCGTAAGAGGTCGGTGTCGGCAACGCGGCGTGCACTCCGCATAGCAATTCGATGTCGGCCTCACCGCAGGGTCGCGAGGTGAACGCCATGAAGTCGATGTCGCTGCGGCCCGGCTGATAGTCGCCGAGCGCTACCGACCCGGTCAGGTACAGCGCGCGGATCAGGCCGGGCGCGACCGCGTCGACGGCCTCCAGGTGTCGCTGCGTCACGGCGCGGACCTCGTCGTGAGCTTCTTCCGGCAATGCCGGCGACTGGCTATTCGGCAAGTTCTTACCTTTCAGGCGCCGGCGCGACCTTCGGCGTCGGTCGGCGCTCCGGCGGGCGGAATCGGATGCATCACGATCAGCAGGAGGGCGTCCAGCAGGCGACCCCAGCCGGTTTCTCCCGGATCGACGCCGAGAGCCGCGGCCAGCCCAGCCAGCGCTCCGATAAGCCGAACCGAGAACTCACCTGCATCGGCGCCGAGTGACTCCGCCAGTACGGCGGCGTCGCGCTGGAACCTCCGGCTCCGGCCGAGGCGCACGAGCGACGGCGGCGTGGCTGTCCTGCTCCCACCCCTGTCGGCTGCGGTCGGCGCCAGGCTGACCTCGAGGTCTGCGCCAAGGGCAGTCGCAAGCCGGTCGAGGGCCGCGATCGTCGGGTTGCCGCGGCCGTTCTCCAGGTTGGCGATGTAGGGGACGGACAAGCCCGCGTCGCTGGCCACCGAGGCAACGGTCCGCCCGGCGGCGGCGCGCAGGCCGCGCAACTGATACCCGAGCAGAGTCGGGTCGGCCATCTCATCCCCCAATCTTGACAAGACAGTCATCCAGAAAACTATTCTACAGAGATAACCCTGCCTCGATCCGGAGGACCGTCCGTGCGGTGGCTTAGCAGCACGATACGCAAGATGATCATCTGCAGGAACCGCTCCTTCGGCTTGTTGTGGGCGAGTCAGGTTCTGTCGAGCGGCGGCAACTGGCTCCTGGAGGTAGCGGTCCCCGTCTACGTTTTCCACCTCACCGGCTCGGCCAGGGACACCGGTCTGACCGTGGTGGCGGGGACCGTGCCGCTGCTGGTGCTCGGACCAGTCGGTGGCGTGTTCGCCGATCGGTGGTCCAGGCGACGCGTCGTGATCGGCACGAACCTGCTGGGTGCCGGCGCCGTATCGCTGCTGCCGCTCGCCGTGCACCCGAGCCAGCTATGGCTGGTGCTGGCGGCGATCTTCGCGGAGAGCTGCGTCGGCGCCTTCTTCGCTCCCGCCTACCAGGCCCTTGTGCCCGCCCTGGTGGGCCGCGACAGCGACCTCGCGACGGCCAACGCGTGGTCGGCTGCAGCCAGCAGCGCCATCGGGCTCGCGTGTGCGCCACTTGGCGGCGTGCTTTATGCGGTGGGCGGCCTCCGGTTGCCGGTCTTCGCCGACGCGGCCACCTATGTGGCCGCGGCGGTGCTGGCCGCGCTCATCCGTCCCTTGCGGGCTGCGGTTCCAGGGGCGGGCGCCGGGCCGGCTCCTGGCGGGCTGACCTCTGGCGAGCTGACCTCTGCTGGGCCGGCGTCGGTGGCGCCGTGGTTCAGCCGTCTGCGCGATATCGCTGTCGACCTGCGAACGGGGATCGCGGCTCTGCGGCGCGACCGGGTGGTCACCGTGCTGCTCCTCACCTCAGCGCTGTTCATGCTCGGCAACGGCGCGTGCTCGGCGCTGCTCGTGCCGTACGTCGTCGGCAGTCTGCACGCGCGGGCGGCCAGCATCGGGGAACTCTTCGCGGCGCTCGAAGTCGGATACCTGCTGAGCACCTATCTCGGACGGCGGGCCTGCGCCAGCGCGCACCTGCGCGCCTGCGTGCTCGGGCTCATCGGTCTGCTCGTAATCGCGTTCACCGGCCTCTTCGACGTGCACGTGTTCTGGCTCGCGTTCCTCTTTATCGGCCTGGTCGGCCTCGGCGGCGGCGCCTTCCTGATGCTCGAGAAGACCGTCATTCAACGGCGCACCGAGGACGGCGTTCTCGGCCGAATCAGCGCCGCGTACTCGGCCCTGGTGCAGGCAGCGATCCTGGTGGGTGCCTTGCTCGCAAGCCTGGTGGCGGCTTGGATTGGCCGGAGTGCCGCGCTGAACCTGGCCATTGCGGTAATCGCGTCTGCGGCCGTGTCGGCAACCAGGCTGCCCTCCCGCATAACTGCCGAGCCGTCCTCAAGCCAGCAGGTGACCAGGCCTGCGAGCCAGGTCACTCAGGACGCATGAATGCCGTTAGGCCAGGGGCCAGGCGCGCATGGAGGCTGTTAGCAGCCGCCTGACCACGCGCGTCTCGGATTGACTGGAAGCGTCATCGTCTGGAGAGGAGTTCGAGGTGTTCGTGCGGAGGGTCGTCGTCGGTGTGAGCGGTTCACCGGGGAGCCTGCTGGCAGTCCGGCACGCGGCCGAGATGGCCAGGGATCACGAGGCCGAGCTGGTACCAGTGCTGGCCTGGACGCCGCCAGGCGGCGAAATGGCCGATCGCAGGTACCCGAACGCGCAAATGCGGGCCGTCTGGAAGCAGGCGGCAAGGGACCGGCTCCGGCAGGCCATCAGCCTCGCCTTCGGCGGGCAGCCGGATGGCCTGGAGTTCCGCCCCGCGATCGTGAAGGGCGAGGCCGGCTACGCGCTCACGCAGATTGCCCGCGAGCCCGGCGACGTGCTCGTGATCGGCGCAGGCCGCCACGGCACGCTGCGCATGCTGGCCGGCGGTCGTGTCGCCAGGTACTGCCTCGCTCACGCCGCGTGCCCGGTCATCGCGGTGCCGCCGGCCGAGATCGCCGCGCACGCTCACCGGCTGCGTGGCTGGATGGACCGCCACCGGCTGCAGCCGGAGGACGCCAAACTGCGCACCGCCGCTTAGGCGTCCGGCTGCCTAGCTGTGCCGGCTCGCCACCGTCCGGTACGCGCCCGATGGTGTCAGACGGTCGCTCCGGCCTCCACCCCTGCGCCGACGCTCGTCGTGCCCGACCAGCACCGCACGATGTCGCGCATGGACAGCAGCCCCGTAACCTCCGTGCCGTCGACGACGATCAGGTGCCGGAAGTTCCCGCTCACCATGGCCGCCGCGGCCTGCTCAAGAGTCCACATCGGCGAGGCAAACACGACATCCGCGGTGCGGTGGTCCGCGACGAGCTCGGCGTCGGGGTCTTGACCCCGGCCCACCGAATCCAGGATGTCGCGTTCTGTCAGGATTCCGATGCTCGGGTGCTCAGGATCTACCACGACTGCCGCTCCGACTCGCCGCTCGGACATGAGCCTCGCGGCATCCCGCAGCGTATGGGCCGGACCGATACTGAGGACGACCCTGGTCATCCCGTCCTGGACGTTCATGCGCATCTCTCCTCGCCCTGGCCTGATGGCCGCTACGCCCGGCCAGGTGCGCGAGCAGCGGCGACCGCCGGATGCTTGTGCGTTTGTGACTTAGTCTCCCAGCATCCGTCAGCTTGCGCTTCAGGGCAACCCTGGAATTGGCCGCGGTGATGCGGCGTATGCGATAGTTATCCGCTTCCGCGTATATCGGGGACCCCGCGACAACCGGGCCGTGTTCAATCCGGCTCGACGCCACCAAGGAGGCTCAGGACCTCCTGATGCAACAGGCCGTTGGTGCAGACCGCGCTGCCGCAGTCCGGCCGGGGTATACCGGCCAAATCGGTGAACGCTCCGCCGGCTTCCTCGACAATAATTTGCAGGGCGGCCAGGTCCCAGAGGGTCACGTCGGTCTCTGCGGAAATGTCCACCGCGCCCTCGGCTACAAGCACGTGCGACCAGAAGTCGCCGTAAGCGCGCGACCGCCAGACCTTACGGCTCAGGCCGAGCAGGTCCATCAGTTTCCCGGCCCGCTCCCAGCTCGAGAGACCGGAGAAGGACAGGGACGCGTCCGACAGGCTAGACACGGCTGACACCCGGCAGGCGGTCGCCTTCGTCAGGCTCCGCCCGCTCCAGGCGCCGCCGTCGCGCGCGGCCCACCAACGGCGTCCAAGCGCCGGGGCGGACACGACGCCGACGATCACCTCGTCCTCGGCCATCAGCCCGATCAGGGTGGCCCAGACCGGCACGCCACGGACGAAGTTCTTGGTCCCGTCGATCGGGTCGATGACCCAGCACCGCTGACTCAAGCCGGTCCGGCCGTACTCCTCGCCGAGCATCCCATCTCGCGGCCTGGCGCGGCTCAGCACGTTGCGCAGCGACTCCTCGACCGCCAAGTCCGCGTCGGTCACGGGGGTCAGGTCGGGCTTGGCTTCGACGCGCAGGTCGAGCGAGCGAAACCGGCGCATCGTGATGTCGTCCGCCGCGTCCGCCAGGACGTGGGCGAACCCTAGGTCGCCATCAAAACCCGCCATCCCGGAAACGCTAGCGCTTACTACTCCACAGTGGAAATGCCTCGGCCGGCAGTCGCGCCGCGCTGCGTGGCTCGGTTACCCTGGCCATGCGTGGCCGCCTCCGGTTGAGCGACTGGCTCCCGGCTTCCTGGCCCGAGTGCGTTTCTCCCGCCGCTCGTTTCTGGCCTTCGGCTGCGCACATTGATCACGCCAGCAAGGAGGCCGCATGAGTGGCAGCAAGAACCGACCGCGCTGGGCGGAGTTGCCAGATTACGTGCAGGCGCGGATCGGGCGACTCGTCGGCGGCCCGGTGGTGGCCGTTGCGAACTGCCCTGGCGGATTCTCGCCAGGGCTCGCGACGCGCGTGCGGCTGGCCGACGGCCGGAGTGCGTTCGTCAAGGCGATGGACGCAACAGCCTGGCCGTTCCAGGCTGGCCTGCACCGAGACGAGGCGCGGGTAACCGCGATGCTGCCCTCTGGATTGCCCATCCCGGCGTTCCTCGGCTCCGACGACGACGGCGGCTGGGTCATCCTGGCGTTCGAGTGCATCGAAGGAACCGAGCCTGCCCGCCCGTGGCGTGAGCCTGAGCTGGCCCGAGTCCTCGCGGCGGCAGCCGACCTAGCCAAGGCGTCAGCGCCAGGCCTCCCAAACGATCAACGCCGCCTCGGAGGCTGGGCCGGGCTAGCCGCGGATGGTGCCCGACTTGCCCGGCTCGCCACCTACGCGCCATGGACAACCGAACACCTGGGCATTCTGACGGAACTAGAGGCGCACGGGCTGGCGGCCGCCCGCGGTTCCGCCCTTGTCCACTTCGACATGTATGCGCACAACATCTTGCTGACCGCCAACCGCGTGCTGTTCATCGACTGGCCTCACGCCCGCCAAGGCGCCCCCTTCATCGACACCGTGCTGCTCCTGGCCAGTGCCGTGGCCGATGGCATCGACCCTGAGCCCCTTTTGGCCGCGTCGCCGGTTACCGCCGGACTGGACCCGCGGGCGATCGATGGCCTGATCGCCGCCCAGGCGGGCTTCTGCCTGACCGGCGCCATGTCCCCGCCGCAGCCAGGCCTCGAGCCCGTCTGTGCGGCCAAGCTCGCCCTCGGCCTGGCCGCCCTCACCTGGCTCGCCCGCCGGATGGAAGGTCGGTGGCAGCCACCGACCGGCACTAGTCACCAGGGTCGAGACCCTCACGGCTGCGCAATAGGCGTCGGAGTGAGTCGAGCCGGGCAGCCGCCGCGGGGCCGCCGTGGCTAGCGATCCAGTCGTCCAGCCCGCAGCCGGCATCGATGTGGCTGCAGCCCGGGCCGCACTCGGCGATCGCGTCGGCGAACTCAGGGAATGCGGACACGACCCGGCCCGCGGCGATGTGGGCGAGCCCGAAGCTCCGCAGCCCCGGCGTGTCGATGATCCATCCGCGGCCCGGCAGGGCCAGCGCGACCGCCGATGACGACGTGTGCCGACCTCGGCCGGTAACCGGGCTGACGCTGCCCACCGCTCGCTCCGCGGCTGGCACCAGGGCATTCACCAGGGTTGACTTGCCGACGCCCGAGTGGCCGACCAGCACGCTGATCCGGTCGGCCAGCAGCTTGCCCAACTTGCCGAGCGCGTCGCCGAACGGGCGGCCCGTGACCAGGAACCTGATCCCGAGCGGCTGATAGGTAGCGATGAGGTCGTCCGGCGAAGCGAGGTCTGCCTTCGTCAGGCACAGCAGGGGTTCGATGCCCGCGTCGTAGGCGGCGACCAGGAAACGGTCGATGAGCCGTGGCCGCGGCGGCGGATCCGCCAGCGAGGTCACGATCACGAGCTGATCCGCGTTCGCGACGATGATCCGCTCGACCGGATCGTCGTCATCGGCCGACCGTCGCAGCACCGAGGTCCGCGGCAGCACCTGGACGACCCGGGCCAGGGTGCCGGGCTGGCCGGACACGTCGCCCGCCAGCCGCACCCGGTCACCGACCACGACGCCACCGCGGCCCAGCTCACGAGCCTTCATCGCGGTCACCACGTGGTCGCCGGTCCAGCACCGGTAGCGGCCACGGTCCACCCCGGTCACGAAGGCGTCGATGGCGTCCTCGTGTGCTGGGCGCCGCCTGGTCCGCGGTCGCGAGCCCTTGCCCGGCCTGACCCGCACATCGTCTTCGTCCAGCCTGGAGTGGCCGTTCGCCGGGCTCAGCTGGCGCCCTCCAGCATGTGCTGCCAGAGGCGGCTGAACTCCGGGAAAGTCTTGCCGACCGTGCCCGCGTTGTGCACGCGCAGGCCGGGAACGGCGAGCCCGAGCACCGCCGCCGCCATCACGAGCCGGTGGTCGTCGTGACTATCGAACGGCCGGTCTGCGGCCACCAGCGTCCTGGGCTGCACCCGCAGGCCGTCGGGCAACTCGGTCACCTGGCCGCCGAGTGCGCCGATCTCCCCGGCCAGCGCGGCCAGCCGGTCGCTTTCATGGAGCCGCAGGTGCCCGATCCCGGTGAACTCCGAGGGTGAGTCGGCCAGCGCCGCCAGGGCGGTCAGCACGGGAGTGAGCTCGGCGACATCGCGCAGGTCGGCGCTGATGCCCCGGATGTTTCCCGTGCCCTTCACCTGCAGCCCAGCCGGCGTCGTCGAGCACGCGGCGCCCATCTGGCTGAGCACGTCCAAGATCTGCCCGGCCGCCTGCAGGCTTGCGGCCGGCCAGCCGGGGATGGTCACTGTGCCACCGGTGACCAGCGCCGCGGCGAGGAACGGGGCCGCGTTCGACAGATCGGGCTCGACGTCGATGCTGCCCGGGGTCAGCGGTCCCGGCCGGACGCGCCAGAAGTCTGGCGCCCCGTTGCTGCCCCGGCGACCCAGTGAGCCCGTCTCGACGTTGGCGCCGGCCGCCCTGAGCATCGCCACGGTCATCGCGATGTGCGGGGCCGACGGGATGCGGCCGCCCTGGTGGCTGATCCGCACGCCGGTCTCATAGCGCGGCGCCGCTAGCATCAGCCCGGAGACGAGCTGCGACGAAGACGATGCGTCGAGCGTCACGGCACCGCCCGCGACCCGGCCACGGCCGCGGACGACGAACGGAACGGCGCCGCGACCGCCGTCGGCGACCTCCACCCCGAGCTGGCGCAGGCCGTCGAGCAGTTGCCCCACCGGGCGCTGCGCTGCGCGCGGATCACCGGTGAACTCGACGTCCGCCGAGGCCAGCGCCGCCACCGGAGGCACGAACCTCAGCACGGTGCCGGCGTTGCCGACGTCAACCCTGGCCCGTGCTGGCCCACGGGGACGAACCCCCGATGCCCCGTCGCGGATGCCCGACCACAGCGGCGCGACGAGCCAGCCGCCGCGACCGGCGGGATCGCGCTCGCCGGATCCCGGCGTCTCGCGCACGGTCGCGCCCAGGGCGGCAACGGCTTCGGCCATCAGCTCGGTATCCCTGGCCCGGAGCGGGCCGGTAATCCTCGTCGTGCCCGTGGCCAGCGCGGCCAGGATGAGGGCCCGATTGGTGATGGACTTCGACCCTGGGAGCCGCACGCAGGCGTGAATGGCCGAGGCGGCGACCGGCGCCGCCCAGCCATTGTCGGGTTGCGGCGAGGGCTGCATGTCTCCAGAGATTACTGGCTCGGTTCGATGTGGTACCCGCCAGTTAACGTCTAGACGCGGTCAGGGATACGGGGCGAGAATCAGAGATCCCGATCACGCGGGTGTGGCAAATAAGCCGGTTTCTCGTCAAGGTTTGGCATAGCCGGAACTTGGCTATGAACTGGCAGATTCTTTGCTGCGCCGGGGTCGGCGTATGAGGCGTCAAGGGTGAGGACATGTGCGGTCGATACGCGTCGGCGCGTAAGCGCATCGAGCTCCTGGAGGAGTTCGGCGTGCAGAGCGACCGCGTGGTGCAGCCGCTGGCACCCGACTACAACGTCGCGCCGACAAAGGCCGTCTATGCGGTCATGACCAGGCAGCCAGGTGACCGCGACGGGACTGATAACGGCCGCGTCGATGGGCCTGCCGCGGCCAGCGGGGAGCTTCGCAAGGTCGTCCTCCCTGACCAGCACGGCGAGGCGGCCGGTCGCGAGGTACCCGTGGAGCGGCAGTTGAGGGTCGTTCGCTGGGGCCTCGTGCCGTTCTGGGCCAAGGACACCAAGATCGGCAGCCGCATGATCAACGCCAGGGCCGAGACCGTGGCGGAAAAGCCGGCGTTCCGCCGGGCGTTCTCCCAGCGCCGCTGCCTGCTGCCCGCCGACGGCTACTACGAGTGGCAGCAGCAGGACGGCCGGCCGAAGCAGCCGATCTACATCACCAGGGCCGACGGCCGTCCGCTGGCGTTCGCTGGCCTGTATGAGCTGTGGCGCGACCCGAGCGTGCCGCCTGACGATCCGGATGCCTGGCTGTGGACGACCACGGTCATTACCACCAGCGCGCCGGATGACCTCGGTCACATCCACGACCGCATGCCCATGGTCATCAATCCGGCTAGCTGGGGCGAATGGCTTGATCCGGTTAACCGAGACGTAAGCGACCTGCGTTCGCTCCTAGTGCCCGCCGTCGTCAGCGGCCTGACCACCTATCCGGTCTCGACCGCCGTCAACTCGGTGCGGAACAACGGGCCGGAGCTGATCGAGCCGCTCAACCCCCGCCTGGCCTTGCCGTTAGCGGCAGGCCAGGTCCGCGCACCGAAGGACGGTGCGGACAGCCGCGGCACGGCAATCGACGCGCTGTTTTAGGCCTGCAGGACCGGCCGGGCAGCGCACTAAGGACCCCCTGTACTGCGCCGCTCGCCACTTCCCCGAGAGGAGGGAGCGCATGGATGTCATGAGCGCACGTCAGCGCCTGGAGGAGATTCGCAACGAGCTGGATCGGTCGATCACCGTGCTGAATGGGACGGGCCAGCAGGGTGGATCTGGAGATTACCCGCAGGACCCGGCCGACGCTGGCGCGAACCTCTCCGAGAGCGAGCGTTCCGAAGCGGTCCTGGCGGTCGCCAGGCGGCAACGCTCGGAGGTGCTGGATGCCCTGCACCGGATTGATCTTGGCACGTACGGGACCTGCGTCGACTGCGGAGCCTCGGTCCCCGAGGGGCGCCTGGAGGCCAAACCGGAGGCCGCCAGATGCGTGGCCTGCCAGGGCAAGCTAGATCGTGCCCGGCGCTGAACGCCTCCAGCCTGCTGGAATGAAGGCGCGCTCGCCGGCGTTCAAGCGCACGTGCCCACAGCTAGCTGCCAGATGCGTCCCGAACCCTCGAGGGTGGTCGCTCATAATCTGGTGAGCGCTGGCGTTGTATCCTCCCGGCGAGGCGGTTTGACGGCTGGTTGGCCGCAACCCTCGATTCCGGAAGGGGTGGGTCCGGTCCCCGAGACTCTAGAACAGCGCAGCAGGCGGTTCGAGGAAGACGTTCTGCCTTACCTCGATCAGCTCTACGCGGCTGGGATGCGGATGACCCGCAACCCGGCCGATGCCGAGGACCTGGTACAGGAGACATTTGCGAAGGCTTATGCCTCTTTTCACCAGTTCCAAGAGGGTACGAACCTGAAGGCGTGGCTGTTCCGGATTCTCACGAACACGTTCATTAACACTTACCGGAAGAGGCAGCGCGAGCCGCAGCGTTCCGGCACCGAGGAGATCGAGGACTGGCAGCTGGCCAGGGCCGCGTCGCATAGCTCAAGCGGGCTGAAGTCGGCGGAGACCGAGGCGCTGGAGCGGCTGCCAGACTCCGATATCAAGGAGGCCCTGCAGGCGCTGCCCGAGGACTTCCGGCTCGCTGTCTACCTCGCCGATGTCGAGGGATTCGCCTATAAGGAAATCGCCGACATCATGGGTACCCCCATCGGGACTGTCATGTCCCGGCTGCATCGCGGGCGCCGGCAGCTCCGCGATTTGCTCCAGGACTATGCGGCGGAGCGAGGCGTGCTCGCGTCCACGCCTGCTGCCCCTACCGAGGCTCCGTCAACGTCGGACGGGCCGGGGAAGGACGGGACATGAGCTGCGGCAAGCCGCACGAGGTGCCGTGCAGCGAGGTACTCGCGCGGGTCTACTCCTATCTTGACGGCGAGATGGAGAATGCCGGCTACGTGGAGATCCGGCAACATCTCGAGGAATGCGGCCCGTGCCTGCGGGAGTATGGGCTCGAGGAACTGGTCAAGAAGCTCGTGCACAAGTGCTGTGGCCACGAGACGGTGCCGAGTGAACTGCGGGCGAAGGTGCTGACCAGGATCGCCACAGTGCGGGCAGAGATCGAGTCCACCGAGGTCCTGGCGGAGTAACCGGCCGGTGTCCCGCCGCGACTACGTGCGGCTGGCGGCGTTGAGCGGTACACGCTGGCCGTGCCGAGCGTGGGTCATTATGGCGGACGGAGCTACGCGAATCCGTGCCGTCGGGTTACTCTAAGTGGCGGCGCCGAGCCGGAGGACGGCGCCTTGCTTTGCGAGAGCGCGACGCACGCCAGGTTCGCTGGTTAGCCGCCGGCAGCTGCCAGCGCATTCAAGGGGGTCACGGGCTTTGGTCTCCCGCGCTGCATGGCTGTACATCATCGTCGTTGTGCTGGCTACAGCAGTGTTGGTTGACCACGTCGGGATGCACACGAGCTTTCATCCCATTTTCTGGGGCGACCTGGTCATCCTGCAGCTGCTGTTCCTAGTCTGCGATTCGACACCCGCCCCGCTGGTGTCCCGGCAGACAAAGTGGTCACCCAGCTCGGCGGCTACCCTCGCCGCTGCCGTGCTGCTCGGGCCGCTGGCAGCCGCGCTTGTCGGCGCGGTGTCGGTATTGAGCATCAAGCGGCGGGTCCGGTTCGTCAAGCGGCGGCACGAGCTCGCCGAGCGGATGTTCAACGGCGCGATGAACGCCATGTCCGGGCTGCTCGCCGGCGAGACTTACCTGGCGTTAGGCGGTCCGTTCGGCGAACCGCACTCCAGCGATTTCCCTAAGATCATCCTGCCGTTCGCCGGCGCGGCGGCCGCGCACGTCCTCGCGAATCAGGCCCTGATCTGGGGCGTCTACGAGCTCAGCGGCGGCCGGCAGATGCTGCGGCGGGAGGCGCTCGAGTCCAGCCTGCCGCTGCTGCTGGTGTCTGACCTCGGCTATGCCGCGCTCGGGCTGATCATCGCGTCGCTGTGGACTGTCATAGGCCCGTTCGCCACCGTGCTCGTGCTCATCCCGCTATTTGTCGCCCGGTGGGCGATGGGGCAGTTCGCAGAGCAGCAGCGGGCGTACTCGGCCACGATGAAGGCACTCTGCCAGGCGGTCGAGACTAAGGACTACTACACCAGGGGCCACGGCGACCGGGTGTCGCTCGGAGCCGTCATGATCGCGCGCCAGATCGGGATGGGGGCCGACCGGACCGAGGCGATCAAGTTCGCCGGCATGCTGCACGATATCGGGAAGCTGGGCGTGCCGACGACGGTGCTGCAGAAGGCCGACAAGCTGAGCGAAGACGAGTTCGCGGCCATCCAGCTCCATCCAATGCGCGGGCTGGAGATCGTCAGGGAGATCGGGTTCCTGAACGAGGCGCTGGCCGGGATCATGCACCATCACGAGCGGATCGACGGTCGCGGGTACCCGATGGGCTTCGCCGGTCACGAGATACCGGAGTTCGCGCGCATCATCGCCGTCGCCGACGCGTTTGATTCGATGACATCGACACGCTCCTACCGCGAGGCCAAGAGCGTCAGCGATGCCGTGGATGAGCTTCGCAAGGGCATGGACACTCAGTTCGACGCGTTCCTCGTGGAGGCGTTCATCTCCGCGCTGGAACGCAAGGGCTGGCCGCTGGCGGACCGAGCACCCGAGCCCACCGACCCGGCGACAGTAACCGTGCAGGATCACGATGACCCGACCGCACCGCTGCGCGTGGTGGAGATCTGATGGCCGGCAGCGCGATAACGAGCCGGCGGGCTCCGGATCGCTGGTCGTCCTGGCAGGCGCTGGACTCCGGCCGGCTGCTGCTGATGTCGATGGCATCGATGCTCGTCGTGGCTGCCTTCGCGACCGCCACTATCGAGGTGAACACGCTCCAGATGAGGCCCGCCCTGGCCTTCGGCGGGTTCATCGCGTTCGGGGAGTTGCTGAGGCTGGCGCTGCCGGGCGGCCGGGAGGCGGCACCGATCGCGATGGTCGGCGGCTTGTCCTACGCGCTGCTGCTGACCCTGCCCGGCAAGCACTACGTCGCGACGGTTCAGAGCCAGTCAGCTCTGCTCGTCATCGCCGTCGCCGCGGTCGGGATGGTGGTCGGCGCGCTGCCGCACGTCGCCGCGGGCCGGGACGCCGGCCTGACCGGCATGTGCACACGGCTCGTCGCGATCGCCTGCGTCGCATTTGTCTTCCGGCCCGTGGTAGCGGACTTCCTCGTGGCCAGGCATGGGCACTCTCTGGTGCTCAAGCCGTGGTACGTGGCAATCGCGCTGATCACCCCGCTCGTCCTGCTCGGCTGGCTCGCCGACACCATCATCTCCGCGCTCATCCGGGCCGACGACGTGCGGGCTCGGTTCTCGGTGGCTATCGCCGACGAGATGCGGGTGCAGTGGCCCCTCGGCGCCGCGGTCGGCGCGTCAGTGCTGATCACGGTCTTTGGTGCCCAGGTCATGGGCCTCTACGAGCTGGCGGTATTCCTGGGGCCGCTGCTGGTCACCCAGGTTGCCTTTCGCAGGTACGCCGGCATCCGCGCCACCTACCTGCAGACGGTCCGCTCGCTCGCGCGCGTGACCGAAGTGGCCGGGTACGTGGAGGCGGGCCACTCGGGCCGGGTCAGCCGGCTCGCGGTGGCCGTCGGCCGCGAGCTTGGCATGCCCGAGAAAGAGCTGCTGAAGGTCGAGTACGCCGCGCTGATGCACGACATCGGCCAGCTGTCCCTGCGCGACCCGATCCCGGGCGGAGCCACCGTACAGGTGTCGCCCGCCGACCAGGACCGGATCGCCGAACTGGGCGCGGACGTGATCGCCGAGGCCGGCGTCCTGGACGACGTGGCCGAGCTGGTCCGCTGCCAGAGCTGGCCCGCGACCGGGCACGACCCGGCCCCGCCCGTCGGCAGCATGATCATTCGTGCGGCCAACGCGTTCGACGACATGGTGGGCGCCTCCACGGACCGGGAGCGGTCCGGGGCCGCGCTTGACCGGCTGCGGGCGGACCCGGCCGAGTACAACACGCAGGTGGTCGGGGCGCTGAGCGAGGTCGCGGGGCGGCGGCTGGCCTGGCGCCTGTAGAGTGCCGGTTCGTGTTCGCATGTGTGCTAGTTGCCAATCGCGGTGAGATAGCCAGGCGGGTCATCCGGACCGCGCGGGCGATGGATATCCGCGCCGTGGCCGTGTACTCCGAGGCGGATGCGGACCTGCCCTACGTCGCCGAGGCCGACGAGGCGGTCCTGATCGGGCCGCCGGCCCCGGCCAGCAGCTACCTCGATATCGATGCGATCCTCGCGGCGGCGGAGCAGACCAGCGCGCAGGCGGTACATCCTGGCTACGGCTTCCTGGCCGAGAGCCCGCGTTTCGCCGGCGCTGTCCTGGACGCCGGGCTGACCTGGGTCGGCCCGGCGCCTGAGTCGATCGCCCAGATGGGTGACAAGATCAACGCCCGGAACCTGGTGGAGCAGGTGGGCGTGCCGGTGTCGGCCGGCACCCGCGAGCCGCTGGCCGACCTGGACGCGGCGCTCGCCGCAGCCGACCGGATCGGCTACCCGGTCATGATCAAGGCGTCGGCCGGCGGCGGGGGCATCGGCATGACCGCCGCGGCCGATCCTGGCCAGCTGGCGGCCGGCTTCGAGACCGCCAGGACCAGGGCCGAGCGGTTCTTCGGCAACCCGGCCATCCTGCTCGAGCGCTACGTTGAGCGGGCCCGCCACGTCGAGGTTCAGATCCTCGGCCTGCCCGACGGCCGCGTACTGACGCTCGGAGAGCGAGACTGCTCGGTACAGCGGCGGCATCAGAAGGTGGCCGAGGAGAGCCCGTCGCCCGGCGTCAGCCCGCAATTGCGCGCCCGGATGCTGGCTGCGGCGGTGCAGGCAGGCGAGGCCGTCGGGTACGTCGGCGCCGGAACTGTCGAGTGCCTGGTCGACGTGACGGCCCAGGACTTCACGTTCCTGGAAATGAACACCAGGCTTCAGGTCGAGCACCCGGTAACGGAGCTCGTCACCGGCATCGACCTAGTCGAGCAGCAGTTCCTGATCGCTGCCGGCGAGCAGATCACCTTCGACCCCGCCCGGCTGGCCAGCCGCGGGCACGCGATCGAGCTGCGGGTCTACGCGGAGGACTCCAAGCGGTTCCTTCCGAGCCCTGGCCTGATCGAGGAGTGGAGGGAGCCCGCAGGACCAGGGATCAGGGTCGACGCCGGCTACACGGCGGGCAACCGCGTGACCCCCTACTACGATCCGCTGCTGGCCAAGCTCTGCGTACACGGCAGCGACCGGCAGGAAGCGCTGGACCGGGCCGCCGCGGCGGTGGCAGCGTTCAGCATCAGCGGGCTGAAGACGAACCTGCAGTTCCATGCCGAGCTGCTGGAATCGCCAGAGTTCCGCAGTGGCGACTACGACACATCCCTCGTGAGCCGAATGCGCCCCTAGTGGGCAGGCGGCGGCCATGATGGTGGACGGCAGCGAGTGAAACGAGGAGATGCAGGTGGCCGAGGTTCGCGCGGAGATGGTGGCCAACGTCTGGAAGGTCGTGGCGGCCGAGGGCGAGTCCGTCGCCGACGGAGACACGCTCGTGATACTCGAGTCCATGAAGATGGAGATTCCGGTGCTCGCGGAAGATGCGGGGACGGTTACCAGGCTGGCTGTCGCCGAGGGCGACGTGGTGCAGGAAGGCGACCTGATCGCCGTGATCGAGTAGCTAGCCCGCGCATGCCCGCGGGACGACCCCCGGACCCCGCCCGTCTAGACACCGGTGGTGGAGCGGGGGTAGGCGACCGTCGGGTCGGTGACGATGTTGACCATATACGGCATGCCGGCGCCGAACGCCCGGCGCAGCGCGGGTGCGATCTGGCTGGCCTCGGTCACCAGTTCGCCGGCGCCGCCGAGGGCGCTGACTACCTGGTCGTACCGGCAGCCAGGCTGCAGGTCCGCGGCGACGTCGTAGCCGTAGAGCGCCTGCATCGGGTGCTTTTCCAGCCCCCAGGTCCCGTTGTTGCCGCAGACCATAACCACTGGCAGCTTGTGTCTCACCAGGGTATCGACGTCCAGCAGCGAGAAGCCGGCGGCGCCATCGCCGAGCAGCAGCACGACCTGGCCCTCCGGCCTGGCGATTCTGGCCGCGATCGCATACCCGAGGCCGGTGCCCAGGCAGCCGAACGGGCCGGGGTCCAGCCAGCCGCCCGGCTGCTGGGGCTCCAGGTACTTGCCGCCGTAGCTGACGAAGTCGCCGCCGTCGCCGATGATCACCGCATCGGGCTCGAGCTGGTGGGTAAGCTCGCCGTAGATCCGCATGGGGTGGGCCGGCTGCGCGTCGCTTCCGAGCAGATCGGCATCGGCCTTCACGGCCTCGGCGGTGACCTGCTGCAGGCGCGGCAGCCATGACTCGATCCACCGCCGCTCGCGACCGTCGGCTGCGGCCGCGAGCCCGTCGAAGAAGGCCGCAATGTCCCCGGCATGGGCGCCGGCGACATCGCAGTGCGCGGCCACCTGGTCGGGCGCATCCACGACATGGACAACCCGAGCCGGGGGAGTGCCGTTGCGCCCGCCAAAGCTCCCGTAGCCCAGCCGGAAGTCCAGCGGCGTTCCGGCCACGATCACCAGGTCGGCCTCGCCCAGCGCAACTCCGCGCGCCCTGGTGACCAGCAGCGGGTGCCCGCCCGGCAAGATCCCCCGCCCCTGCCCATTAGCAACAACAGGCAGCTGGAGCTGTTCTGCCGTCTTCCGAGCTGTCAGTTCGGCCCCATCCATCCACACGTCCGAGCCCAGGACCATCACTGGTCGCTCCGCCTCGGACAACAGCCGGGCAATGGCGGTGATCGCGTCGGGGTCAGCCTGGGCTCCACTCGCGGCTTGCGGTGCCCGCGCCAGGCCCGGAGGCGGCCTTTCTCCGCCTGGCCGCCGCAGGGGCTGGTCGGGCACTGCCGCCTGATCCGGCACCGCCCCGAACAGCGCCTCGAGACTCGCATCAAGAAATACCGGCCCCCGATGCCGTGCCGCGGCGAGTGCAAATGCCTCATCAGCCGCTGGACCGACCTCCCCAGGCGAGTGCACGGTCCAGGCCCGCTTCGTCACTGGTGCGAGTAGAGGCGGGTGATCCAGCTCCTGCAGGCTGCCCCCACCCCACCGGCCATCGGATGCCCTCCCGGCCAGGACGACCACGGGCGAGCCGTTGAAATGCGCGGTCGTCACCCCGCTGACGCCGTTGGTCACGCCGGGGCCCGCGGTCACGACGGCGAGGCCGGGGGAGCGGGTGAGCCGTGCCGTGGCCTCGGCGGCGAAGACCGCGGTCTGCTCGTGCCGGACGTCCACAATCCGCATCGGCGGATCCGCCTTGACCGCGCCGTCGTAGAGCGGAAAGACGTGCAGGCCGGAGAGCGTGAACATCGTCTGCACGCCGTGTTCGCGGGCCGCCACGATCGCGTGGGCTCCGCCATGCTCCGGCTGCCGGTCCTGGCTCATGCCGGCGACGTTACCAGTTGGTAGGCAGCGGGCAGGACCCACCTCGTTCCGGTACTAAAGCGGTTAAAAGCGGTGGCGCGGGCACTCCCGCGCGACTGCGATGATGGCCGTGTGCCCACCCTGACTGACCTAGCCCGCCGAGTCGGCCTGGATGGTCCGGATCTGGACTGGCTGCACGCCCTGGTCTCGGACTGGCAGCTGCTCGCGGACCTGTCGTTCGCGGACCTGGTGCTGTGGGCGCCGCTGCCGGACGCGGGCTGGCTGGCGCTAGCGCAGATGCGGCCGACAACCGCGCCCACGGCACTGGCCGATGACGTGGTCGGTGCCGTGCGGGTGGCCAGTGGCGGACAGCCGCTGATGACGGCGCTCACCGAGCGCCGGATCTGCCGTGAGGGCGACCCGGAGTGGACCAGGGGCATTCCGGTGCGCCACGAGACCATCCCGGTCGTGTCGGGCGACCGGGTGATCGCCGTGATCGAGCGATCCACGAACTTGAGCTCCGCCCGTACGCCGAGCCGGCTTGACCTCGCTTACCTCAAGGCGGCCGATGACCTGACCCGGATGGTCGCGGCCGGCATGTTCCCGAGCCCTGGCGAGGAGCCCGCGCTCGTCCGCTCGCCCCGGGTCGGCGACGGCATGCTGCGGCTGAGCCGGTCCGGGCGCGTGACCTATGCGAGCCCGAACGCGCTGTCCGCCTACCGTCGGCTCGGGTTGACGGCGGACCTGGTGGGGAAGCCGCTCGGGCCCCTGACGGCCAGGCTGTGCGCGAGCCGTGAGGCCAGGGACGAGTCGCTGATGCTCGCGGCCAGCGGCCGGTCGCACGCGGAAACCGAGGTCGAGGCCAACGGGTCGGTCGTGCAGCTGCGGACGATCCCGCTGATTGTGGACGGAGCCCGGGCCGGGGCGCTGATCTTGCTCAGGGACGTGACCGAGCTACGGCACCGCGAGCGCGAGTTGCTGACCAAGGACGCCACGATCAGGGAGATCCATCACCGGGTGAAGAACAACCTGCAGACCGTCGCCGCGCTCCTGCGGCTGCAGGCCAGGCGGCTGCGCGCGCCCGAGGCCCGTGCTGCCCTGGAGGAGGCCGTTCGCCGGGTGGGCTCGATCGCGATGGTGCACGAGACGCTTTCGCATGTCCCGGACGAGATTGTCGACTTCGATGACATCGCCGGGCGGGTGGCGATGATGGCGGGCGAAGTGTCCGCGCCCGAAACCCGGGTCCAGCCCACTCTGGTGGGGGAGTTCGGCCACCTGTCCGCCGCGATCGCGACCCCGCTGGCGCTGGTGCTGACCGAGCTGATGCAAAACGCCCTGCATCACGGGCTGAGCGGCCCTGGTCACGCCGCCGACGGCTTCCTGGAGGTGACCGCAAGGCGCAGGCCCGGCCGCCTTACCGTCTCGGTCACCGACAACGGGGTTGGCCTGCCTGAGGACTTCGACCTGGAGTCGACGTCCAGCCTTGGTCTGCAGATCGTGCGCACGCTGGTGCTGACCGAACTGGATGGCACACTCGAGATTGAGCGGCGCGAGGGCGGCGGAACGCGGGTTCTCGTCGGGCTGCCGCTCGATGACCAGGACTCAGAATGACCCGCCGCGATCGGGAGTCTGCCCGCGGGATCAGGACTCTACGGCCGACATAGACAAGGCCTGCCCCCAGGTTGGGGCAGGCCCGGTGCCGCCCGGCGGTCCCTCGCGGAGACGACCTCGCTCGGCGCAGCGATGCTTATGGTGTTGTAGATGCTTATGGTCTTGTCAAGGTCAGGCGCCGGCGCGCGCCGCCACCCTGGTACGGCGCTTGAGCGCCCGCCGCTCGTCTTCGCTTAGTCCGCCCCAGACCCCGGCATCCTGGCCGCTCTCGAGCGCCCACTGCAGGCAAGGCTCTATGACCTTGCACCGCTGGCAAACTCTCTTGGCCTCGTCGATCTGGGTTACGGCAGGCCCGGTGTTTCCGATCGGGAAGAACAGCTCCGGGTCTACGTCACGGCAGGCGGCGTGGTGACGCCAGTCCATGAGGTCCACTCCTCTGTGAGGTCCAGGTCCTGACAGGGCCTGCGGCGCTCGGTCGTGCTTGTGAACGATTTCACGAGCTTTGTGTTATGTCACGTATATCACTTCTGAGGGCTGATCTCGGCTTACTGGCTGCCCCGGCTAAGAAGTACTACCCGGGCTTCCTCTGGCGATGCTCCGGGCGTCCCGCCAGGCCGCGTTCGCCGGGGCGTCGCTAGCGAGGCATGGCACACGATGCACCGTTCACCAGGAGCGTTACAACCCTCTCAAGGTCGGCGATGAACCGCAAGAGCCTCCGGCAAAGGTTCCGCCGGATTTCCGTGTCAGATCAGTCACATTATGGGCATGAGAACACCGACCGACGTGGAGCGAGGGCTCGCGAGCGAGTTGTTTCAACTGCCTAATCGTCTATATCCGTATTTTTACTACTCAAGAATAGACGCCCGTTGAGCGTAGTGCATGCACGGGCAAAAGGGCCAATCCAGCTGCCATTGGCGAATCCGGCTAACAGGCTGTCCGGCTCCGCAAAACCACCGTGACACGCACGGTGTCCCGGGAGTTGTTGGCGATACCCGGCGAGCCCGCTACGCGGCTAACCCGATGACCCGCAGCGCATGAGGCACCGACCGGAACTCCACGTCCTCGACCTCGCCCATGTACTCGCCATCCACCTGGAACGCCACGGGCCGCGCGGCCTGGAGAACGATGGACTTCAGGTCGTGCCTGGTGATCACGCTCCCGCCGCGGGGCGGCTGCGTCCTGCGCGACAGCATCTGCCGCAGCACCAGCAAGGTGCCCGCGGTGCCGAGGCTCCGCAGGGCGAACAGGTCAAGCCCGGTGTCAAAGCCGGCGTCGGGGTTGGTGTTGACGGGCCTGTGGCCGAGGTAGGTCCATGGCGCGGAGTTGGAGACGATGCACTCGTAGACGGCCTGCGCGCTGAGGTCCTCAGGATCGGTGATGGTTACCGCCGCGTGCCTGCGGTCCGTGACGCTGTAGTACTGACGGAGGGCCATGAGCGCGTACATGGCGGGAGTGAGCGCCTGACCGTGCGCTCGCCGGCCTTCGACCGCCCGCACCACCTCCGCGTCGAGGCCCAGGCCGGCGTTGAAGGTGAAGTACCGCCCGTTGGCCGTCCCGAGGCCGATGCGTCGCTCCCGGCCGGTGGCCAGGTCCTCGATCAGCCGGGCGGTCGCATCTACCGGGTCGGGCGGCAACTGCAGCGACCGGATGAACACGTTAGCGTTGCCGCCCGGCAGCGGGGCCAGCGCTGGCAGGTCGGCCGCCGCGGGGGTGTCCCCGTCAGCGCCCGGGGTGAGCAGCCCGTTGACTGCCTCGTTCACCGTGCCGTCGCCGCCCAGGGTCATCACCAGGCCAAATTTCTGGGCGGCCGCGCTTGCGGCGAGCCCGGTTGCCTCGCCCCGGTAACGTGTCTCCACGACGTCAAGTTCGACGGCTGAGGCCAGGGCTCGGACGATGACATCTCGGCGTGGGCCGGTTGTGGAGGTGGCGTGTGGGTTCACGATCAAAAGCGCGCGCACGGGCCCAGGCTAGCCAGGCACTGGACCAGAGTTCGCCGGCGCCCCGGCAGCAAGCCCGATCCCGCGATCCGGAGCCCCAGGCCAGTTCCCGTCGGCGGCAAACCCGGTCAAGCTCGCCGCAGTCCGGCGCAGTCCCGGAGGCCGGTGCGGGCGCGCGGTCCGGTGCGGGCGCGCGGTCCGATGCGGGCGCGCGGTC
>JASHUE010000877.1:0-6725 GCA_030040195.1 Streptosporangiaceae bacterium
TGTCGCGACCATCCAGCCTGAGCAGGACGACATCGTCCGGGCCGGCGTCGAGCGAACCCTCTGCGTGCAAGGGGCACCGGGAACGGGGAAGACGGCGGTCGGCCTGCACCGGGTCGCCTATCTGCTGTATGCGCACGCGTCGCGGCTGAGCCGAGGCGGCGTCCTGGTCGTCGGCCCGAGCGCCACGTTCCTCGCCTACATCAAGAACGTGCTGCCCGCGCTCGGCGAGATGGACGTCACCCAGCTGTCGGTGGCGGAGCTGCTGGCCACCGTCCAGGTCCGCGGCGCCGACTCCGACGAGGCGGCCAGGGTCAAGGGCGACGCCCGGATGGCCGAGGTGCTTCGCCGGGCGCTGTGGGAGCAGGTCGCCCGGCCCAGCGAACCGATCATGCTGGTCCGCGGCTCGCGCCGATGGCGCGTATCCGCCGACGAGATCACCGGGCTCGTCGAGGAGCTGCGGCACCGCGGCGTTCGCTACGGCACCGGCAGGCACATGCTCGGGCACCGGATCGCGCACGTGATCCTGACCAGGATGGAGGCGGCCGGGGAGACGTGCGACGACCGCACGCACGAGGCCGTGCGCCGCACCAGGGTGGTGCAGGCGGCAGTCGACCAGGCCTGGCCGAAGGCCGACCCGGTCCGGCTGGTCTTCCGGCTGCTCTCGGACGCCGCCGTGCTAGAGCGCGCGGCCGACGGGCTTCTCGACCAGGCCGAGCTGGGGGCCGTGCTGTGGCAGGCCCGACCGCGCGGGCCCGGGTCGGCCCGCTGGAGCGCCGCCGACGCCGTGCTCATCGACGAGGCGGCCGACCTGATCGAGCGGACACCGAGCCTGGCGCACATCGTCGTCGACGAGGCGCAAGACCTGTCGCCGATGCAATGCCGGGCCATCGGGCGCCGGTGCGCGACCGGCTCGGCGACGGTGCTCGGCGACATCGCCCAGGGCACGACGGCCTGGGCCGCAACGAGCTGGCCCCAGATGCTCGCTCACCTGGGCAAGCCCGAGGCTGACCTGCGCGTGCTCGACACCGGATACCGCGTGCCCCAGCAGATACTCGATTTCGCGAGCAGGCTGCTGCCGCACATCGCGCCGAACCTGACCCCAGCGAGCTCGGTCCGGCAGGATCCGGGCGCGCTACTCGTCTGGCAGCTTGAGCCGGACGAGCTGACCGACGCGGTCACGCAGGCCTGCGCGGACGCGCTCGAGCGCCCGGGCTCTGCGGCGGTGGTGGCCGCCGACGGCCAGATCCAGTCCCTGGCGAACACCCTGGCCTGCGCCGGCCTCCCGCACGCGGTGATTGAAGGCGCGGCGGCGGGCGGGCAGGTCACGCTCGTGCCGGTAACGATGGCCAAGGGACTGGAGTTCGACCACGTCATCGTCGTGGAGCCCGGGCAGATAGCCGCCGCGGAGAGCCGCGGCCTGCAGCGGCTGTATGTTGCCCTGACCCGGGCGGTCTCCCGGCTGACCGTGTTGCACACCGGGCCGCTGCCCGAGGCCCTGCGGTAGAGGCGGCCGGACTACATCTCCTTGAGCGCGGCGGTAATCAGCGCGCCGGACTCCTCAAACGACAGGGCGCTTGCGCGCAGGTGGTTGAAGAAGACGTTGTAGCGATCGACCTCGTCGACGTTCTCCACCCACAGTGCGCTCGTCAGGTCCTCCAGGTAAACCACGTCGGGGTCGATCGTCTCCCCGAAGACGAGGATCACGAACGGCCGGCCCATGGCCGGGTGTGCGCCGCCGCCGAACGGGATGATCTGCAGGTTCACGTTCCGCAGGCTGGCGAGCTCCTGCAAGTACTCCAGTTGCTCGCGCATGACCTCAGGCCCGCCGACATGGCGGCGCAGCGCGGCTTCGTCCAGCACCGCCCACACCTTGGGCGGACTTGACCGGGCCAGCCGCTGCCGTTCCATCCGCAGCGCGACGTGCCGCTCGATGTCGGCCCGCGGGCTGTTGACCATGCCGGCGGTGATCACGGCGCGGGCGTAGTCCTCGGTCTGCAGCAGGCCGGGAATCAGGTTGACCTCGTAGATCCTGATTTCCGACGCGGCGCTCTCCAGCCCGAGGTAGGTCGCGAAATGCGGCTGCACGGTGTCCCCGTACGCGTGCCACCAGCCCTTCTGACGGGAATCCCTGGCCAGCTGGACTAGGCTGTCCCGCTGCTCGGGCGGTGTCCCGTAGATCTCCAGCATGTCCCGGACGTCGCGGGGTGACACCGAGACCCTGCCGGTTTCCACCCTGCTGATCTTGGACGCTGAGCACTCAAGGCGCTCGGCTACTTCCTCGCACGTCAGCTTGGCGGACTCGCGAAGACGCCTGAGTTCCAGCGCAAGGCGGCGCCGCCGGACTGTCGGGCTCTGCGCGCTTGGCAACGTTTCACCTCCGCCCCTCTCCTGGCGGTGCGTTTAGTCTGGCGGGCGGCTGCCTCTGCGTCCAGTACCGGGATGGGATCCATGTAAAGAGCAGCCTGCCAACGTCGCCATGCATGTTGCACTTCTGGGCCAAACTGGCGCCATCTTAAGAGAATGTCATTACTCTATGCTGTGTATCAGCTACCAGAGGTGACAACATGACAATGGAGGCTCAGCAGGCCAGCGGCGCTGCGACGTGGCGCACCAGTCTGGCCAGGCTTGAGGGACTCGCTGAGGTGCTGGCAGACCACGGCTTGCGGACGAGGCTGATGACGCCTCCGGGCCGCGTTCCGAGCTTGCACGTGGTGAACCCGTCGGCGGCTGCCCTGGCCGAGGATGTCTATGCCGGGCGCGGGCAGGACGGGCTGTGGTGGTTCTGGTGGTCCTGGGCCGAGCGCATCGCCGCGGGCGAGGACCTCGAGGGCGCCGCCACCATGATCGAGCACGTCCTGTCGGCAGGCGCCTGAACGCCTGCCGCCCCCGTCAGCCTGCGGCGGACGACCGCTCCCGGCCGCGGACGGCTCTTCGATCTTCGCGGGCAGGATTCGGTCAGCCAGGCTCGCTGATGGCCGGCGTCGTTCCTGGCGCACCCAGGCTGCTGCTGAGCCCAGGGAAGGCGGCTGTCGCGTGGCTCCAGATCGTGGCCCGCAGTGCCGCGTCACGAAGCAAGCGGGCACCCAGTGCCCGCAAGGTCAGATCGGTGAGGCCGACCAGTCCGATATATGCCTGCGCGACCCGATCCTCCAGGATCGCGGCCAGCGCCGTAGCCTGCTCGGCGGAGTGGACCTGGATCGGCAGCCGGTACGCGACCGCGGCCGGTACCGGGTCCGCGCCGGCCGCGGAAATGGTCGCGGCCAGGCTGTCCCTGGCCAGTTCGTGCGCGACCCAGTCGGAAGTGGCCCTGGCCGCGTCGGCCCCGGACAGGTACGCGCCCACGACACCGTACCCGTAGCACGCGGCCTGCTCCGCCGCCAGGGCGGCCTGCAGCTTCGCGATTGCCTGAGGGCCAACCGCCCTGGCGGCGCCGGTCACGGGACCCGCCCGAGCGAGCGGAGCACGGTCACGTGCGTGGCCTCGGACGCGGAGATGCTCGCCATGAGCTGCGCCAGGGCTGGCGGCACCCCGAGCAACTGGCCCGCGAGCGTATTCGACGCATCCTGCTCGGCGCTCTCCAGCGCGAGCAGCCCGGCCGCCAGCCCGGCCGGCAGCAGCGCACTGGTTGCCGCGGCAGCCGGCAGCCGCGAGGCAGTCCCGGCCGGCACGACGAGGGTCGCGCTCAGCTGGGCTAGGTGCTGTTCGTGCTCGGCCAGGATCCCGGTCAGCGCCGTCACGGTCTGGTGTCCCGCCGAGCCGGCCTGCGCGACCGCGGCCCGGTACCGGGAGACCATGAGCCGTTCGGCCGTGATGGCGGAGTGCAGCAGCCGGACATCGCGTGGCACCGGCGGGGGCGTGCCCAGCACCTGGACGCCGCGGCACGCGCTCACCAGCAGCGGCACCGCGGCCGCGGAGGCGGCGAGCACCGCGCGCCTAGTAGGGCCGACGGCCAAGCGGCTGCCTCCTCTCGCTCATCATTCTTCGCGACTGTGCTTGCGAGCACCGTGCTTATCACCAGCACCGTGCTTGTCAGCAGTGCCGTCCTTATCAGCAGCACCGTGCTTATCAGCACCGTGGTTGCCGGGCACAGCGTGCCTGGTCACCGGGCCTGCAGCATCTCAGCATGGCACGAGCGGGCCACGGGCACGCGCAGCGCACCCAGGCCGGCCAGGCGTCGGCTTGCATCGCCACATCCCGGCTAGGCTAGATCACGCCTGGTATACAACAGCACAGCTCGCCGGCGAGGAGGTCGTCATGCACGGTGGCTCCCGTCACGGTTCGCGCGGTGATGCTCGCCCCGGCGCCAGGGGGTCGGGTGCGCGCGCCACGCCGAGCAGAGCCAGGGACGACCGGGCGAGCGGGGCGAAGGCGGACCGGGCGGTAACGGGGGCGTCCGACCGGCGCCGAGAGACTGTGGTCACCGGGGCTGGCCTGCCCAATGCCGACCGGCTGGTCCGTCTGCTTGAGCCGGTTGCCCACGCCATGGGCATGGACCTGGAGAGCGTCCGCGTCACCGGAGCCGGCCGCCGCCGGCTGCTGCGCGTGATCGTCGATGCCGACGGCGGCGTGAGCCTGGACACCATCGCGCTGGCCAGCCGGGAAATGTCGGCCCGTCTCGATGGCGCCACCGAAATGGGCGATTTGCCGTACACCCTCGAGGTCTCCTCGCCGGGCGTGGACCGGCCGCTGACGCAGCCGCGGCACTGGCGCCGCGCAATCGGACGGCTCGTCATCGCGCCGCTGACGGGGGAAGCTGCTGCTCATAGCGGGAACGAGGCGGCTTCCGTGCAAGGTCGGATCGCAGGCTTGAGCGACAGCGGCGTGACGCTGGACTGCGATGGAGAACTCCGCGAGTACGCCTACGCCGAGCTTGGCCCTGGCCGCGTGCAGGTCGAGTTCGGACTCCTGGAGCCGGGCGAGGACGAGGAGCCCTCCGACGAGGACCAGGGCGGAGGAACACTAGGTGGACATTGACCTGAGCGTCCTGCGGAGCCTGGAGGCCGAGAAGGACATATCCCTTGAATTGGCGATCAAGGCGATCGAGGATGCGCTGCTCGTCGCTTACCACAAGACCGAGGGCGCGGCGCCGAACGCCAGGGTAGAGGTGAACCGCAGCAGCGGCCACGTGACGGTCTGGGCGATTGAGCCGGCCGAGGAAGGCCAGCAGGCCAGGGAGTACGACGACACCCCGGCCGGGTTCGGGCGGATCGCCGCCACTACCGCGCGGCAGGTGATACTGCAGCGGCTGCGGGACGCCGAGGACGAGCTGACCTTCGGCGAGTACGCCGGGCGAGAGGGTGACGTCGTGGCCGGCGTGATCCAGCAGGGCAAGGACCCGCGCGCCGTACTGGTTGACCTCGGCAAACTGGAGGCAATCCTGCCGCCGACCGAGCAGGTTCCTGGCGAGCGCTACGTGCACGGCGAGCGCCTGCGGTGCTATGTCCTGCGCGTGCACAAGGGATATCGCGGCCCGTCAGTCACGCTCTCGCGGACCCACCCCAACCTGGTCAAGAAGCTGTTCGCCATGGAGGTGCCCGAGATCGCGTCGGGCGCGGTCGAGATCGCCGCGATCGCCCGCGAGGCGGGCCACCGCAGCAAGATCGCGGTGATCTCACACCAGCAGGGCGTCAACGCCAAGGGCGCCTGCATCGGGCCGATGGGCTCAAGGGTGCGCAACGTGATGACCGAGCTGCACGGGGAGAAGATCGACATAGTGGACTACTCGGCCGACCCGGCCGAGTTTGTCGCGCACGCGCTCTCGCCAGCCAGAGTCTCCAGGGTGAACGTGCTCGACCTTCCTGGCCGGGTAGCCCAGGTCATCGTGCCGGACTATCAGCTGTCCCTGGCCATCGGCAAGGAGGGGCAGAATGTCCGTCTTGCTGCCCGCCTGACCGGATGGCGAATCGACATCAGGGCCGACACGGCCGACGCTGGCCCGGCGGCCGCCTCGGCTGGACCGGACGATCAGGGGAGAGCAGCGCACAGTGCGGATGCGCCAACGGGGCATGAACCGCGCGACAGCCCGGGTGCCGGGGACGCGCAAGCCCTGTAAGCTGGATAACGCGAAGGCAGGGCGGACCCCGTTGGCTTCCCGACCGGTGACACCGATCCGGACGTGCGTAGGGTGCGGAGTCCGCGCGGCCAGATCCGAGCTCATCCGCGTGGTGGCAACAGGAGACGAGATCCTTCCTGATGTTGCCGCGCGGCTGCCTGGCCGGGGTGCGTATCTGCATCCAAGCCTGGAATGCTTGGGGCGAGCCCAGCGCCGACGGGCGTTTCCGCGGGCTCTTCGCCTGTCGGCGGCATTGCCGGACGGCAAGCTTGCGGAATACCTGGATGGCATTGTTGGCTAGCACTGCGCGGCTAGCGCTGCAGGCTACTGCGGAGCTAGCACTACAGCGCTAGCTCCGATCGGGCTAGCGGCACGCGGCGCGGACGACAGGAAGCGCCGAGAGGGAAGAAGGCTGAGATTGCGATGAGCGCCCGATGAGTATGCGGCGATGAACAGCACAAGCTGACGCCGTCCGGAGCACGCGCTGCCCCGGTCGGTGCGAGGGTCCGGGCATCCGGGCCAGGTAGAGGGAGCCCAGTGGCGAAGGTTCGGGTGTACGAACTCGCGAAGGAGTTCGGGGTCGAGAGCAAGGCCGTGATGGCCAAGCTCCAGGAAATGGGCGAGTTCGTAAGGTCGGCGTCATCGACGATCGAGGCGCCCGTCGTGCGAAGGC
>JASHUE010000878.1:0-3944 GCA_030040195.1 Streptosporangiaceae bacterium
CCCGCTCCACGCCGGGCGTCAGGCCCTGGTCGTCGATCGCGCACTTCAGGAACGCCGCCTTGACGGTGGTGTCGGCGATCCCGGACGTGATGTCGCCGATGAACATCTCCGCCATCGGGTCGAGGCCACCGGCGCGCGGCAGGCGGTACCTGAAGTAGAACGGCAACTCGTTGTAGGTATACAGGCCGGTCGCGACCACGATGTTCAGCGGAACCCCGTCGGCCACCCGGCGGATCCGGTGGATGTCGCGGCCAAGCCCGAGCACCGTCGGATCAGCGATCGTCTGGCAGCCCTGGTCGTACAGCGCGTTCAGCTTGGCGATCGCGTCATCGACCCGGTCGGTCTCGTCCCAGTCGCCCGGGTAGTTCCCCCTGACCTCCTCGTTCAGCACGAACACGTGCTCGTGCATGAGCGTTGTGCCAAGTGAGTCGACGTCGACCGGGCCACGTACAGTCTCGACCAGTGCCATTGCTTGACCGTAGCGTGGGGACGTACCGACCGGTAGGTAGTCTTGTCCGGACCCAGCCAGGGCCGCAGGAGGCAGCAGATGGATTTCGCATACGACGCTCGCACCGAGGAACTCCGCGGTCAGCTCCTGGCGTACATCGACGAGTACATCTTCCCGGCCGAGAAGGTCTTCGAGGAGCAGGCGGCCGAGCTCGCGGAGCAGGGTCGGGGCTGGGAGCGCCCGGCGATCATGGAGGACCTGAAGGCCGAGGCCAGGCGGCAGGGGCTGTGGAATCTCTTCCTGGCCCACCACCCCGAGGGCGCGGGCCTGAGCAACCTTCAGTACGCGCCGCTGGCCGAGCTGAGCGGGCATTCGGGCATCATCCCCGAGGCGCTTAACTGCGCCGCTCCCGACACCGGCAACATGGAGGTGCTGGCCGAGTTCGGCACCAAGGAGCAGCAGGACCGCTGGCTCAGACCGCTGCTGGACGGCGAGATCAAGTCCGCCTTCTGCATGACCGAGCCGGACGTGGCCTCCTCAGACGCGACTAACATCTCCACCAGCATCGTCCGCGATGGCGATGTGTACGTGATCAACGGGCGCAAGTGGTGGTCGTCGGGCGCGATGGACCCGCGCTGCAAGATCCTGATCGTGATGGGCAAGAGCAACCTCGACGCCGACCGGCACCGGCAGCAGACGCAGATCCTCGTGCCCAGGGACACGCCCGGCGTTAACGTCCAGCGCGGCGTGCACGTGTTCGGCTACACCGACGGCACCCACGGTGGGCATGCCGAGATCGAGTTCAGCGACGTCAGGGTCCCGGCCGAGAACGTGATCGCCGGGGAGGGCGAGGGCTTCGCGATCGCGCAGGCGCGCCTCGGCCCCGGCCGGATCCACCACTGCATGCGCCAGATCGGCGCGGCCGAGCGCGCGCTTGAACTGATGTGCCGGCGCGTCACCGACCGGGTCGCCTGGGGCAAGCCGCTGGCCGAGCAGGGCGTGATCCAGGACTGGATCGCCGAGTCCAGGGTGCGGATCGAGCAGGCCAGGCTGCTGGTGCTCAAGACCGCCTGGCTGATGGATACGGTCGGCAACAAGGGCGCGCACACCGAGATCCAGGCCATCAAGATCGCGGTGCCGCGGATGACCGAGTGGGTACTTGACCGGGCCATTCAGGCCCACGGCGCGGCCGGGGTCAGCCAGGACTTCCCGCTCGCGATGCTGTGGGCCCATGCTAGGACACTGCGGCTGGCGGACGGCCCGGACGAGGTGCACAAGCGTTCTCTCGCCTACAGAGAGCTCAAGAAATACCGTCACGGGGGTAGCCCCGTGGCTCCGAGAAGCAATTAGTTAATCGTCACGCCCGCCGTCTTCGGGGGGTACACGGGCGGCGGAGCCGCCCGTGGGTTAGGAGGAGTACATGTCAGAGGCGTCCGGGCGAGTAGCCATTGTCACCGGCGGCGCGCGCGGCATCGGCGCCGGCACGGCTAAGCGGCTGGCGGCCGACGGGCTTGCGGTCGCGGTCCTCGACCTGAAGGAGGGCGACAGCCAGGGCACCGTCGACGCCATCACGAGCGCGGGCGGCAAGGGCCTGGCCGTGGGCGCCGATGTCAGCGACGCCGACCAGGTCAAGGCCGCGGTGGATAAGGTCGCTGCCGAGCTGGGCCCGCCGGTCGTCCTGATCAACAACGCCGGCGTCATCCGGGACAACATGCTGTTCAAGATGACCGACGACGACTGGGACACGGTAATCGGCATCCACCTGCGCGGCTCCTTCCTGATGTCGCGCGCCTGCCAGAAGCACATGGTGGACAGCAAGTGGGGCCGGATCGTGAACCTGTCCTCCAGTTCCGCGCTCGGCAACCGCGGCCAGGCCAACTACTCCGCGGCCAAGGCGGGCCTGCAGGGACTCACCAAAACGCTCGCCATCGAACTCGGCCAGTTCGGCGTCACCGCGAACGCGGTCGCGCCCGGCTTCATCGCCACGGACATGACGGCGGCGACCGCGGCCCGGCTCGGCATCGGGTTCGAGGAGTTCCAGAAGGCCGCCGCCACGCAGATCCCGGTCCGCCGGGTCGGCACGCCCGACGACGTCGCCCACGTGATCTCGTTCCTGGTGAGCGAGGGCGCGGGCTTCGTGTCCGGCCAGGTGATCTACGTGGCGGGCGGGCCGCTGTGCTAGACGACGCAGCGCGAGACGGCGCGAAGGTCACCGCGGATGACCTGCGGGCGCAGGTCGCCGAGTTCCTGACCGAACATGATCCGAAGACCACCGACCGGCAAGAATTCCTCGACGCCCGGTTCAATGCCGGGCTCGCGTGGGTGCATTACCCTGCGGGCCTGGGTGGCCAGGGCCTGCCTCGTTCCCTCCAAACCGTCGTCGATCGCGCGTTCAACGATGCGCAGGCGCCGACCAATCACCCCGAGCGGAACGGAATCGGCCTCGGCATGGCCGCGCCCACGATTCTCGCGCACGGCACGGCCGAGCAGAAAGAACGGTGGCTGCGGCCGCTGTGGACCGGCGAGGAGATCTGGTGCCAGCTGTTCAGCGAGCCCGGCGCCGGGTCCGACCTGGCTGGCCTGTCGACCAGGGCGGTCCGTGACGGCGACGAGTGGGTGGTCAACGGGCAGAAGGTCTGGACTTCCTCGGCTCACATGGCCAAGCGCGCGCTGCTGGTCGCCAGGAGCGATCCTGATCAGCCCAAGCACGAGGGCCTGACGTACTTCGCCCTGGACATGAAGCAGCCAGGCGTTGAGGTCAGGCCGCTGCGCCAGATCACCGGCGAGGCGGAATTCAACGAGGTCTTCATGACCGATGCTCGGGTCGCCGACGCCGATCGCATCGGCGGGGTGGGCGAGGGCTGGCAGGTCTCGATGGCCACGCTGATGAACGAGCGCGTGTCTATTGGGGGGAACGCGATGCCGCGTGAGGGCGGCATGATCGCTTCGGCGAGTCGCACGTGGCGGGAGCACCCCGAGCTCCGCACGCCGGGCCTGTATGACCGGCTGCTGCGGCTGTGGGCAGATGCCGAGGTGGCCAGGATCGCGGGCGCCCGGCTGCGTCAGTCGCTCGCCGCCGGGCAGCCGGGCCCGGAGGGGTCGGCCGCGAAGCTGGTATTCGCCCGGCTGAACCAGGAGATCTCCGAGTTCGAGGTCGAGCTGGCCGGAGCGGACGGGCTGCTGTACGACGACTGGACCATGCGCAGGCCCGAGGGCGCCAACTTCTACGGCCGCAATCCTGGCTTCCGGTTCCTGCGGGCCAGGGGCAACTCGATCGAGGGCGGCACCTCGGAGATCCTGCGCAACATCATCGCCGAGCGGGTGCTCGGGCTGCCGCCCGAGATCCGGGTGGATAAGGGCGTGCCATGGAAGGACCTGCCGCGGTGAGCCAGGCAACCGAAGCCGCTGCGGCGGCGCAGGCGACCACGGGACCGGCGACGGCACCGGCCGGGCTGCCCGACCTGCTGTACAGCGAAACCGAGACCGAGCTGCGCGC
>JASHUE010000879.1:0-4027 GCA_030040195.1 Streptosporangiaceae bacterium
TGACCAGGCCGGGTTCGCCGGCTCCTACGAGGCATTCGCCACCGCCCCGCCGTTCTGGCCGCTCGCCGACCGCCTGACGATGCCTGTGCTGTTGCTGCTGGCGGTCGGCGAGGACGACCAGGACTGGTGGGCCCGGGGGCAGTCTGCCGCCGCCGCGCTGCCTGATGCGCGCGCGGTCGCACTGCCAGGCCTTGGCCACCTTCAGGCGTTCTGGCGAACCGACCTCTCGCTGCCTCCGATCAGCCAGTTTCTGTCCGGGGTCGGCGGCGGCCACCCGCCTTGGCAGTAAGCAGCACAAGACCACGGGCGGCCAGACCCGGTTCAGCGGCCGGCGAAGAAGCCGAGGTAAGCCTGGGCCAGGGCGGCGGGGTTCTCCAGCGCGATGTTGTGGCCGGACGCGGGGATGACCGCGCCGCGGACGTCGAGGCTCACCTGGGCCAGCTGCCTGGAAACCTGGTCCCCGAGGTAGGCCTCCCCGCCAACGGCCAGGACCGGGCAGCTGATCGGATCGGCGTAATGCGGTCGGTTCTGCTCGGCGTCGACCTGGCGCGCGCGGTACATCTCCAGGATGGCCCGGGTGCCGCCCGGCTGCTCGACCGAGTGCACCATCTCCTCGATGTCAGCGTCGGTCAGGGCGCTGGGATCCCACATCTGCCGCCGGGCGAAGTAGGTCCAGAAGGGCCGTTCCCGCCCGGCCAGCAGCAGCTCGGGCAGGTTCGGCAGGCTGAGGAAGCTAAAGTGCCAGCCGGTGCGGCCGTCGTCGGGGGCGAGCGAGGGATCGCCCTCGGGGGCTGGCAGTCCGGGCAGCAGCGTCTCCTGGAACACCAGCTGCTGTACCCGGGGACGGTTGAAGGCAGCGACGGCGTAGGCGACGGCCGCGCCCCAGTCCTCCCCGGCCACGCGGAACCGGTCGAAGCCGAGGTAGGTGGCCAGCTCGGCGACGTCGCGGGCCATCGTGGCGGTGTCGTAGCCGGCCGCCGGCCGCTCGGAGCCGCCGAAGCCCCGGTTGTCGACCGCGACGACGGTGTAGTGCGGAGTCAGCAGCGGCACGACGTGCCGCCAGTACGACATGGTCTTCGGCACGCCGTGCAGCAAGAACACCGGCTCGCCGGCGCCGCCGAGCGCGTAGTGGATCCCTACGCCGTTGACCTTGGGCTTGCCGTGCGTAAGCAGGGCACCGGCGTGGTCAGCGAGGATGATCGGCTCCGTCATGCCCTCACGCTAGGCACCCGCGGCAGCCGGTAGCTTCCGTCAGATGACTGACGCCGACCCCGTCCGCAGGCCCCGATCCGCGCCTCCCGCGTGCTCGCTTCGGCACGCCGAAGCCGCGGATACGGCGTGTCCTGGTCTTGGCGTGGTGGCAGCGGTGCGGTACTATCACGCAAAATTCCTAGTAACTTGACTGACATACTAGCTATTAACGGAGAGGGCAGGTCAGCCGATGACAGCCGCACGACCAGCGGAAACTGCTGCGCCGGACAGCAACGCTCCGAACACGAGCCTCGCCCGGCACACCGTAGGCCTCGGAGGCGTGCTCTTCCAGTCGATCACCTTTATGGCCCCCGGCGGAGCGGTCGCGACGTCGCTGGCTGTAGGCGCGCTCTACGCCGGCGGAGCGCTCCCGCTCTCGGTGCTGCTCACGATGATCGCGGCAATCGTCATCGCCGCGTCGATCGCGCAACTGGCCAGGCACCTGCCGTCGGCGGGAAGCATCTACACCTACCCGGCTCAGGGCCTGCACCCGATCGTCGGCTTCCTGGTCGGCTGGGGCTATGCCCTGATCACTGGGCTGGTCGGGCCTATCGTCAACCTGCTCATCGGCTACTTCGTCGGGACCATCCTGAACACCGAGTTTGGCTGGAACTTCAAGGCGATGTGGCTGGTGTTCATGCTGCTGTCAGCAGTGCTCACGGCGCTACTCGGCTACCGCGGCGTCAAGATCGGTACCAGGTTCGGCATCGCACTAGGCGCCTTCGAGATCCTCGTCTTCGTGCTGCTGTCGTTCTGGCTGCTGGCGCACGCGGCACCAGGCGGGCTCACGTTCAGTGTCTTTACGCTCAAGTACGCGACGGTCAAGGGATTCAACGGCGGACCAGGCCTGATCGCAGGCTCCATCTACGTGTTCCTGGCCTTCGTCGGGTTCGAGGCCGCGGCTCCGCTGGCCGAGGAGGCCCGCGAGCCGCGCCGGACCGTGCCGCGAGCCGTCCTGCTTTCCTGCCTGATTATCGGCGTGTTCTACCTCTTCACCACGGTGGCGGCAGCAGCCTATGTCGGCCCGACGCATCTGCAGAGCTATGGCGGGCTCGACGGCGGCAGTCCCTGGATCTTGTTCGCGCGGCAACTGTGGGGCTGGGGCTGGGTCATCGTCTTCCTGGCGGTCATTAACTCGTTCTTCGCCAACGGCAACTCGGCACTGATCGCCTCTACCCGGACCTGGTACGCAATGGGCCGGATCAAGCTGCTCCCGACGGCCTTCGAGCGCACCAGCCGGAAGTACTCCTCCCCCGTGGTCGGCATCGCCGCGCAGACGCTGCTGACCCTGATCGTCGCGCTCCCGCTAGCGCTCGGCTACGGGCCGGCAACCGCGTTCCAGTTGCTCGCCACAGTCCTGACGGCCGTGATGCTGGGGATCTACATCGTCATCAACATCTCAAGCATCGGCTACTACCTGCGCAAGCAGCGGGCCGAGTTCAACTGGTTCCTGCACTTGATCCTGCCCGCGGTCGGCGCGCTAATCCTGATTCCCGTGCTGGCGGCGGCGGTCGGCGTCGGGTCAAGCGTGCTGAAGTTTGTATCGCCGCTGCCTTACCCCATCAGCGAGGCTGGCCTGGCAGTCGGGATCTGGTTCGTCATCGGCGTTAGCTATCTGGGCTACCTGCTCGTTAAGCACCCGGGCCGAATCAGGGAGATGGAGGACGTCTTCGACTAGGGACCGCTCCCCCGGCCCGCGTTGTCCCCGTGCCGGCTAGCCGGGTGGCTTTACGGCCAAGGACGGAGGCGATTGGCGGATGCTGGTGAGCATGTGCCGGATGATCTCGGGATTCTCCTTGAGCCGCCGCAGCGACCACTTGTGAGCATCGACGCCGAAGTTCACGGTGACCCTGACGGGATGTCCTGAGCGCACCAGTGCCGCTCGCAGCTCTTCTTCAATGCCCTTGAGCATCTGGAACTCGAAGGCGTCTGAGGAAATGCCCAGCTCTTCGGCCAGCCGCAGCACGTGGTAGATGAGGTATTCATCATGGGTGGCAACCCCGACGTGCACGTCCGCCTTCAGATACTGCCGGACCACGTCAAGGTAGCTGGACCTGATGACCTCGGGCCGGCCGTACGCGCACGCCCGCCCCTCCTTGTACGCGCCCTTGACCACCCGTGCCGGGATGCGGTCAGCGATGAGCGAACGGACGTCACTCGCCGTGCGGTAAAGCTCCGCCTGCACGACCGCCTCGACATTGGGCATCGTCCGGCGTGCCGCTCGAACCGTGTCCAGCGTGCGATCGACGTAGCAGGCCTGCTCCATGTCAACCTCGACGACGCAGCCGACTTCAGCCGCAGCTTCGGCGATGGAAACGAGGTGGGTGCCCGCAAGCTGCGGATCGAACGCGAGCCCTAGCCCCGTCAGCTTCACGCCGAGGCGCACGTCCAGGCCGGTGCCGGCCACGGCATCGGTCACGGCAAGCAGCTCGCGCACGTGCTGGTCCGCGTACTGCGGCGTTTGAGCGGCCTCACCGACGACGGCCAGCGTCACGGGCATGCCGTGAGCGGCGAGTGAACGAGCCACATCCATCGCCTCGGAGACCGTCGCACCGCCCAGGTAACGGCGCGCGGCGCGCCGAATCACCGATTCCGGCAACACGTCGAGAACGCCGCTCATGGCCCGGCCGGTCGCGCTCATCGCGGCTTGCCTTTACCGGCAGGTACCTCGCCACTGGTCGCGGGTCGCGCGTCCCGGCAGGTGGCCAGCATCCGGAGCAAGGCCTGTCACCTCCCTCGCAGCCGTACTTGACACTTATCACAGGGCGGGGCCACG
>JASHUE010000880.1:0-3654 GCA_030040195.1 Streptosporangiaceae bacterium
CCCCTTCCAGTTGCCGGAAGATCGCAGCCTGTCTGCTCGCGGGCGTTCCGTCTGGCTTGATCCAAGGCGGTGAGCCATCTGGCGCGGCCGTCCACGACGTGGAGCAGGCGCCGGGTGGGCGATTGGCAACGGCAGGCGCCGAGTCGGATTGGACTGCCGGGTGGGCTCGGTGCTGGAATGGCGCAGTGGATCGCGCTGCAGTGCTGGCTGAGTTCGACTCCCAGATGCGCCGCAACCTGGCCGCTGAGCCGGGAACCCGTGTCGAGCGCGACGAGCGCGTTACCCGGGTCATCTCCACCGGGGCTGGCTGGAACGGCGTCGTGTGGACTGACCTGACTGAGGCAGATGCCGACGCCCTGATTGCCGCCCAGGTCAGCCGGCTGGCCGAATCGGGCCGGCCGTGGGAATGGAAGTACTACTCCTACGACCAGCCTGCTGACTTGCCCGGCCGGCTGCAGGCAGCTGGCTTCGTGCCCGATCCCGCCGAGACCTTGCTGGTCGCGGAGATCGCGGACCTGAACTTGGACACAAGCCCGCCTGCCGGCGTAGAGCTGGTCCCGGTCGATGATGTGACCGGGGTTGCCGCGGTAGTGCGCGTGCACGACGAGGTCTTCGGCGGAGACCACGCAATGATCGGCTCTGCCATCATGGCGGGTCTCGAAATGCAGCCGCGGCCCGTTGAGGCAGTCGTCGCCCTAGCAGGGGAGAAGGCTATCTCCGCGGGACGGGTGGAGTTTCCGCCGGACAGGGATTTCGCCAGCTTGTGGGGCGGGGGCACCCTGCCGGACTGGCGTGGCCGCGGGGTGTTCCGTTCGCTGGTCGCCTACCGTGCGCGGCTAGCCAGGGAGCGGGGCTACCGGTACTTGCAGGTCGATGCGTCCCCCGATAGCCGCCCGATCCTCCTGCGGCTGGGCTTCACTGAACTGGCCGAGACAACGCCGTTCTGGTACGGCAAGAAGGCGAGCCGGGCCGTGCGTTCCGACCAGCTGTCTGTTGACGCTGCTGTTTAGGCGATTCCTACGCATGTCCGCTGGCTAGGCCGTCGGATCAGCTAGAGAGGTCACGGCGCCGCCTCCGTCCTGAGCCACTACGCCAGACCGGCGTGGCTGCGTTCTCGTCAGTGATCATTCTGGCCTCGCGTGGCACATTCGTAGCACCTCCGGGAACGATCTTCCTTCTCCGGGGCACGTACGCCGCGATGGCGGCGGCCGCCGCTTCGGCCAGCTCCTCGGCGACCTCGGTGTACACGTCATGGTGAAGCTGACCGTGCTGTGGCCGAGCACGGGTGAACACCCGGCCGCTGTCTGTCCAGACGCCGCCGACGCCAGGTTCAGCCCAGTTTGTGCTCCCACCGGTACACCGGGCCGCGCCGCACCGCGTCCTATAACCGTGAAAGACCACACGAAAGCCGCTTATTGGGCTGCAAGCGCAGCGGTCATCCTAGCCACGGTCACCGGATGCGGCGGCGGATCAAGCCCCGGCGGGAGCGCGGCAGCGAGCCATAGTCCCGCAGCGCCGGCGTCGCCGGCCGCCTCGAGCTCTCCAGCCGAGCCAGAAACCGCGGCCGCGGCACTGTCGGCCGCGAAGGCGTACTTCGCCCTCTACGCAGCGGGCCAGTACGCAGCCGTGTACCCGATGATCGCCCCCACTGACCGCGGTCAGATCAGCGAGAGCGTCTGGGTCGCGCTCCACCGGAAATGCGTCAGCCATGCGACGGCAGGGCTCAGCTACAGCGTGACCAGCCCGGTCCTGGCCGGCACCACGGTCGTCGTCACGGTGAGCCTGACCGGGATCGCGTCCTCGATCGGCAGCGAGCAGATCTCGTTCACATACTCAGGCGGCCAGTGGTACTACCAGCCGTCCGACCTCAGCATCTACAAGGGCCATGACCTTGCTGAGGCGGTCGCCGCGCTGAAGGCAGACGGCGGATGCCAGGGGTGACAGCCCCGTGAGCGGCTTTCCCCTGGAGCAACGTCATCACAGCAGCCGCGACTCTCGGCGCCGTCGCCTGGCCAGCGTTCCGGCGCCGCTGCCTCGCGGTCCTGGCCGGCGAGCCCTGGATCAGAGGCTCTCGGAATTCTCCGGCGGCAGCGGGAAACGCAGCGCCGCGGCCAGGGTGTACTTCTTGAGGGGCGTGTCGGCCTCGACGTGCTCGATCGAGCCGCTCTCGTCGATCACGGCCTGAACCAGCTCGTCGATCACATCCGGTGTGTGCCGCGTCGGCTTGCCGCAGATGGGACAGGTATCGCCGGCAAGCGCCATCCACCCGGAGTCATCACACACGACGCCGGCGGCCGTCACGCCTTCCTGGACCAGGAGGGTCTGGATCGCGGCGATGCTGCCCGCCCATAGGCACGCGCGGACGCCGACCGCGGCGAGGCCGCCGGCCGCGGCGCGGTCCAGGACCTCGGCCACCGCCTTCTGCTCCTGGTCGCTCTCGTATCGCTGGAGGATGGCGCCGGCGCCGGCCCGGATCTCGGCCACCGTCGCCGTCGGGGGATCGATGCTGAACGACCCGGCGAACCGGTCCCGCAGGTCACGGGGCAGGAACTCCAGGAACGCCGGGATCTCGAACTCATGGCCCCCGATGATCAGCAGGTCGTACCGCTCGGTCCTGAACAGCTCGTCCAGGACCTGAACCACGCGCCGGTAGTGTCGCCTGCTCTGTTCGTCGCGGATCCTGCCCATGTCGCCGCCGGCGTAGTTGTCGAACTTGCCGAGCCGGTCCTTGAAACTCGTGAGCTCGCGCATCTCGTCCTCGTAGAGTTCCCACGCGCGGGCCCACTCCTTGTCAACCAGCACAACACAGCTGCGGTGGTACTCATCGAGCACGGCCAGCATGGGACGCACGAGAGGTGCCTCGTCGACCACGATCCGGCTGCGCACGCCCCTGGGTAGCGAGACCTCCTCGTAGAGGCCCCGCGCGCTGCAGGAGAAGACGGCAAGCCCCTTCGGCTGCCAGACCTCCTCGCTCATGCGCTCCTTGATCCGCTCGATGTCGCCGCGCAGGGATAGCCGTGGCTCATGCTCAAGGTCCCCGTCCTTGGCCAGGCCGTCGACCTGGTCCACCAGGCTCGTCACGCGCGAGTGAACGTCACTCTGGCTGATCCCAGGGTCAATCGCGACATAGAGCGAGACGACCGGCATGCCGTCTCCATGGAACTGGATGATGCGATTGACCGTCTCGGCTGTGATCATCGGTCCCCCTTGCCGCTCTGCTCACATTCTCCGGTGCCGGGGACCGTGGCAGCCTACTGGGGTCTCAGCAGGCTAGCGAAGTGCCTGCCTGCGGCCGGCCTGGTATCGTCACGCGGCCGCGGGTGGCACGACGACGATCATGATCATCTCGGCCGGCTCGGTGCCCTCATTGACGTATCGGTGGGCGATACCGCCGGGAAACCTCGCGCACATCTGCGGCCCGATTGCCTGAGTGCTGCCAGCCACCGTCAGCGTCACCACGCCTGACTGGACCCAGATCATTTCCCTGGTCGCGGCTGCATGCGCATCACCGCCGACGGTGTCGCCCGGCTCAAGCCGGAAGCTCCAGAGTTCCGCCGCCCAGGGTGCCTCGGTAGCACCGATGATCACACCGCTGCCGCCATGCTCGCCCCGCCACAGGGTCCGGTAATCCGGCGGCCCGGTGATGGCCACGGC
>JASHUE010000881.1:0-3785 GCA_030040195.1 Streptosporangiaceae bacterium
CGTAGCCGGGCAGCTTCTCACCCTCGCATGACCAGCGCCACGTGCTCCACTCCGCGCCTGTGGCCTTGTCGGTGTGCTTGGTCTCAGCTTCTGCCAGAGCCAGGCCGAGTTCCGAGACCACAAGTTCGGCCCGCGGACCTGGGATTTGCGTCACACGACCAATCGCCGCAGATCAGAGGTGGTGGTCAGGGGCGGGGTCGAACCGCCGACCTTCCGCTTTTCAGGCGGACGCTCATACCGACTGAGCTACCTGACCATCGCGGGCACCATTCTCAAAATGGCGACCGCAGAGCGGTCCTGACGGGATTTGAACCCGCGACCTCCACCTTGACAGGGTGGCGAGCACTCCGAGCTGCTCTACAGGACCTGGTTGTTCTGGCTTGGCCAGCAGTGCCCCCAACGGGATTCGAACCCGTGCCGCCGCCTTGAAAGGGCGGTGTCCTAGGCCGCTAGACGATGGGGGCTCGACGATCGCCGCCTTTGCCCGTGGCGCCTGCCGTCGGGGACCGCCCCAGCATAGGGGACGGAAGCCAGTGCCGGCAAAGCGACCGTCCGGCCAGCGCCGGAAGAGCGACCTTGGCTCCCGGCTAGCGGCGCAGCACGGCACAAGCCGGGCCCGAAGGCCCAGTTCTGGGCCTCTCCCATCGTCAGACGGGAGGTCAGCTCCGCAGGTCACGCCGCGGGCAGGACTAGCTTCCGATCTTGCTCACCAGCCGTTCCAGGATCGAGCCGGTCTCTCCCTCCTCGGGAATCAGGAGCCAGCCAGCCAGGTACATCAGGATGCCTATTCCTCCGATGCAGGCGACGAAGGCGAACGCCAGCCGGACGAACGTGGCATCCACGCCGAAGTACTCGCCGATGCCTGCGGCCACCCCGGCGACCAGGCGGCCCTTCCGCGGTCGTTCGAGCTTCTTGTCTGCCAGGTTGCTCATATCACCATCATGCCGAATCCGGTCCGACGCCGTTAGCCCCGGCCTGGCCCGCATACGCTAGCGGCGAGGCCAGCCAGGAAGGACCCCGCCATGCCGCGCACCACGGATCCAGCGCCCACGGACCTGCTCAGGATCGACGACGAGCTGACCGATGAGGAGCGCCTGGTCCGCGACACGGTGCGCAGGTTCGCCGGTGACCGGATCATGCCCCACATCGCCGACTGGTTCGAGGCAGGCACCCTGCCGAAGGATCTGCTGCCCGAGGTCGGCAAGCTCGGTCTGCTCGGGATGCACCTGCAGGGTTATGGCTGTGCCGGGATGGGCGCGATCGCTTACGGAGTCGCCTGCCGGGAGCTCGAGGCCGCCGACTCTGGCCTGCGCAGCATGGTGTCCGTGCAGGGTTCCCTGGCCATGTTCCCGATCTGGAAGTACGGCTCTGACGAGCAGAAAGAGGAGTGGCTGCCCCGGATGGCGGCCGGGGAGGCCGCGGGCTGCTTCGGTCTCACCGAGCCTGATCACGGTTCCGACCCCTCCAGCATGAAAACCCATGCAAAGCGGAACGGGGCCGACTGGGTGCTGGCCGGGTCCAAGATGTGGATCACGAACGGCTCAGTCGCCGATATCGCCGTCGTCTGGGCGGCCACCGACAATGGCATTCGCGGCTTCCTCGTGCCGCGCGGAGCCCGCGGCTTCACGGCCCGCAATATCCATAAGAAGCTCTCGTTGCGAGCCTCGGTTACTTCGGAGCTGTACTTCGACGATGTCAAGCTGCCGGGTAGTGCGGTTCTTCCTGGCGTGCAAGGCCTCAAGGGCCCGCTGTCGTGCCTGTCAGAGGCCAGGTACGGCATCTTGTGGGGAGTCACCGGCGCGGCCAGGACCTGCTTCGAGACCGCCGCGGAGTATGCGAGAACCCGTGAGCAGTTCGGCCAGAAGATCGGCGGCTTCCAGCTGACTCAGCGCAAGCTCGCCTGGATGCTGGCCGACCTGCAGCGTGCCCAGTTGCTGGCCCTGCATCTTGGCCGACTCAAGGAGGCGGGCAAGATCACGCCGGAGCAGGTGAGCCTGGGCAAGATGAGCAACGTCAGGACCGCCATCGACATCGCCAGGCAAGCCAGGACGGTGCTCGGCGCGAACGGCGTCACCCTCGAGTACCCGGTCATCCGCCATGCCAACAACCTGGAGTCGGTGCTGACCTACGAAGGTACCGAGGAGATCCACACCCTGGCCCTGGGCCAGGCAATCACGGGCATCTCCGCCTACCGCTAGGGCTGAGGCTGCCTGGGGAGCGCCAGCGTCTCGAGCGAGGCGCAGCGCCAGCCGGCCGCCGAGCCTAGAACGGATACGCTCAGTCAGATGAGGCTAGAAGTCTGATGGTCGCGGCCGGACGAGCAGCCGCATGCCAGGCATTGGCCGTGATTCTCGACTCAGTGGCGAACGCGCAATTCCCGCCGGCCGACGGCCGCGTAACGATACTCCCCCAACCATCTGCCCGCGATGCCGGAGTCTTTGCCTTCACCGCGCACTCGGTGATCTTCGCCGACGCCGATCCTGCCTGGGTGGCCTCGCAGCTGCCGCCCGGCGACCTCAGCGCGCCGCTTAGCCCCCGGTTTCTCCATGCGCTGGCGGAGCGCATAGGCCGGGAAGCACATCAGACGGACATGCTCGCCTGCGCCACGGCACTGGCAGGACCGGCGCCGGTCAAGCTGATAGCTGAGGCAGATCCGGCGCACCCGCGCATCAGCAGGGCGCTTCGCTATCGGGACGACGTCCGCACTTGGCAGGGCGATGGCGGGGTCCTGCTGCTCGGCCGCGGGGCCGGCGGTCGCTGGGAGGTCGCGATCGAGGTCGACGCCGATCATCGCGGCCATGGCGTCGGCCGGTCACTGGCTACGGCGGCACGGCACCTAGTACCCGGCGGCGCGCCGTTGTGGGCCCAGATCGCACCGGGCAACGCCGCGAGCGTCCGGACCTTCCTGGCGGCGGGCTTCCGACCGGTTGGCGCCGAATCAGTGCTCACCCCGCGGTCAGGAGATCTGTAACGCCCAGGTCGAAGGCCAGCCCTCGACTACGAGCAATCGCCGTCTGCTGTGAACCGGGCCCCTGGCTTGCTCGGCCAGTCTTGATGCAACGATGGCCGCTATGACGCAGGCTCCGCAGGTAGTCGACAACACCAAGAAAGCGCGGTTCGAGGTCAGCCTCGACGGTGTGCTTGCCGAGCTCATCTACCGGCGGCAAGGCAGCCGGCTGATCCTCGTGCACACCGGCGTACCCGATGCGCTGGGCGGCCGCGGAGTCGGCGGACTGCTTGTGCAGGCCGCGCTGGCCAAGGCGGTAGCCGAGGACCTGACCGTGGTTCCGCTGTGCCCTTTCGCCCGGAGCTGGCTGAAGCGGCACCCGGATGCCGCAGCGGGGATCAGCATCGACTGGGGTGGGCCCGCTAACTAGGGACCGCCGCAAGCCGACGGAGCGCAGTCGCGAGGACGCGCCTCGTTCCCCTCGAAATGAGCCGAGGAAACCGCACCCGGCCCAACGGCGAGCGACCTATGGGCCGGAGCTGGTCAGCAGGTCGTGGTGCCGGCGCGCGCCGGTCATGAACCGCGCCAGCGGAGTGCGCAGGTCATCTCCAAGGCCCGCACGCGCCAGCACGCTGGCGCGGCAGCCGGCCACGAGCAGGACGCGCGCCCCGGTCTCGGCGAGCCAGCCGGCGGCTAGATCCGCGGTGAGCAGGCTGGGGCGCGGGCTAAGCAGCGGACGGCCAAGCTGCCGCGCGGCCCTGGCCGTCTCCCGGCAGCCAGAACCACCGGCCGGGTCGAGCAGGAGCACGGCGTCACTCACGTACACGCACGTCCAGGT
>JASHUE010000882.1:0-13494 GCA_030040195.1 Streptosporangiaceae bacterium
GTTGACCCGGACCGCCCTGATCTTGGCCCCCCAGCCGCCAGCGCGCAGCGCCTCGGCTACCAGTTCCCGGCTGCCGGCCTTTGCCGAAGGTGCTACCGAATCCTCGAGGTCAAGGAGCACCTCGTCAGCGGGCAGGCCACGCGCCTTCTGCAAGAACCGGGGATTGCTGCCGGGAACCGCCAGGGTTGTCCGGCGCGATCTGAATGCCCGTGCGCTCACAGGCGCCGAGCCTATCGGGCGGCCGGCACCGCGGCCGGTACGGGCAGGCCGGCCCGCTACTGACCGCGCACGAGTCGCAGTTGCGGCTCCGGCTCAAGCGGCCGGATCGACAGCTCCCTGAAGTCATCCGCCGCGTCGTACTGACCCGAGTAGTCGCACAGTTGGGCCAGCGCCTCGACCAGGTTGTCGATCCGCCCGTCAAGCCGACGGATGTCGAGCTCCGTATAGGCCAGCCTCGCCTGCATGTCGCGTCGCCGAGCCCACGGTCCGTTGCCGCGCCAGTACCTCAGCTCCGCCGCGATGGTAGCGGTCAGGCCCTGCCGGGCCGCCTCATGATTGGGCATAGCGAGATCCCCTTCGTCGTAACACGGCGTGTCCAGCCCGCAGTCGCCCCGCTAGCTGGGGCGGCCCCGTGGACACCGAATCTCGTTGCCCTTACGGCCGACGCAGCAATAATGTCCGAGCGCAACCAGCCAAGAAGGCCGAACGGCAGGCTGCCCGTATTCGCACCGAATCACTCCGGCCTGGCGGTACGTGGACCGGCACGCCTGGTCCGGCCATAGCATGGGACCATGTCCACAGACTCGATAGCTGCGGCAGCCGGCGTCGGCGGTTTGCCGACGATTGAGCAGGTCACGCAGGCCCTGGCCGGGGTAAATGACCCGGAGATCCACCGCCCCATCACCGACCTGGACATGGTGAAGCACGTCGAGGTCGGCGCCGACGGCACCGTTGTGGTGCAGGTCTGGCTTACGGTGGCTGGCTGTCCGCTCCGCGAAACCATCACCAGGGACGTGACCGCGGCCGTTGGCAGGCTGCCCGGAGTCAGCGCCGTCCGGGTGGACCTGGACGTAATGAGCGAAGATCAGCGCCGGGGCCTCCAGAACAAGCTGCGCGGCGGGGCGGCCGAACGAGAGATTCCGTTCGCGAAACCGGGATCGCTCACCAAGGTCTACGCGATCGCCAGCGGCAAGGGCGGCGTCGGTAAGTCGTCCGTCACCGTCAATGTTGCCGTCGCCATGGCTGCGGCCGGGCTGAAGGTGGGCCTGCTCGACGCCGACATCTACGGGCACTCGGTGCCGAGGATGCTCGGCGTGACCGGCCGGCCCACGCAGGTCGAGCAAATGATCATGCCGCCCACCGCGAACGGAGTGGTGGCCATCTCCAGCGGCATGCTGAAGAAAGGCAATGAGCCGCTTCCGCTGCGCGGCCCCATCCTGCACCGGCTTTTGCAGCAGTTCCTCGCGGACGTGTACTGGGGCGACCTGGACGTCCTGCTGATGGATCTGCCGCCGGGCACGGGAGATGTGGCTATCTCGGCCGCGCACCTCGTGCCCGGATCCGAGCTGGTTGTCGTCACGACGCCGCAGCTGGCCTCGGCCGAGGTCGCCGAGCGAGCCGGATCGCTGGCGCTGCAGCTACATCAGCGCGTCGCCGGCGTCATCGAGAATATGTCCTACCTGCCGTGTCCGCACTGCAACGAGCGTGTGGATGTCTTCGGCTCCGGCGGCGGCCAGGCGGTCGCCGACACGCTGACCAGGCTGACGGGCGCTCCGGTCCACGTCCTTGGTGAAGTGCCCATCGATACGAGGCTGCGCGAGGCTGGGGACGCCGGCCGACCGCTCGTGTTGTCGGACCCGGACTCGCCCGCTGCACAGCAGCTACGCAAGATCGCGGAGAGCCTGGCCGGGAGGAGCCGGGGTCTGGCCGGTCGGCAGCTCGGCCTCACACCGCTCTGACCTCATCGACCGCTCCGAAGCTGGTCGCGGTGCATAGGCCGGCGCCTAGCCTGCGAAGAAGGCCTGTCGATTCTCGCCAGGACGTGGCGCTGGTCAGTGTCGGCCGACTCCGGCAGCACCGGCTCAGGTGGCCTCGGCATCGTAAGGCGGGCTCTCGCCCGGCTGGAGCGGCGTGGTCTGCGTCACCTGATTGGGCCGGGCGGCGCCGTTCCCGACCGCCGCCGAACCGCCGAGCAAGGTTCCTTCGCCAGTGAGCTCGTTGATGACGTGCTTGCGGACGAAGTGCTTCGGATTCAGATCGGCGATGTCGAACTGCTGGGTGAACTGGGTGAACTCGGGGCCCAGGCTGTCCGATAGCTCGGATTTGGCTCCCTCGGCCATCCGGCGGAGCTCACGCAGAAGACGCCCGGCCTGTGCGGCCATGGCAGGCAGCCGCTCCGGGCCGAAGATAATCAGCGCGAGAACGCCCAGCACGAGCAGCTTGAGGAAGGACAGGTCGAAAAGCACCAGGCGCTCCAGGTAGCCGGGCCGGCGAGCACGTACACCGCTTCGCTCCAGACTAAACCGTCTTGGCCACTCACCCGAATGCCCTGCTGGCGAACGCCCGGCGTCGGTCAGGAAAACTGAATCAAGACGGCGCGGATCCCAGCTTCATTGTGCTCGTATACGTCTGCCCGGCCTGAGTGAACGTGACGCTCGTCTTGCTGCCCGGCGCCATTGCCATGATCGCGTCCAGCAGGGTGTCGGCGTTGTTGATGGTCTGGCCGTCGAACCTAGTGATCACGTCTCCTGGCTGCAGGCCCGCCATGGCAGCCGGGCCGCCGGGCGTGACCGTGGACGTGCTGCCAGCCTTGGCCGGCATGATCTCGGCCCCGTTACCGCCCCAGCCGGCAGCGATCTGAGCTCCGATGACGGCGTGGGTCGCATACCCGGTTCTGATGATCTGGAGTGCGACCCGCCTAGCCTGGTTGATCGGTATGGCGAAACCGAGGCCGATGCTGCCGCCCTGGGTGCCGGTCAGCGGGTTGTTGCCGAGCGTGTCGATCGCCGCGTCCACCCCGATGACCTGGCCCTGGGCGTTCACCAGCGGGCCGCCCGAGTTTCCCGGGTTAATCGGCGCGTCCGTTTGAATCGCGTCGAAGTAGACCTGCGGCGAGTTACCGGTCTGGCCAGGCTGCACCGGCCGGTTGACGGCGCTGACAATTCCGCTGGTCACGGTGCCGGCCAGGCCTAGCGGCGAGCCGACGGCGAGCACCGGATCGCCGACGTCGACGCCGGTGGAGTTACCGAGCGACAAGGCCGGGAGCCCGGTGACGCCCACAGCCCTGATGACGGCGATGTCGGAGTAGGGATCGCGTCCCACCAACTCGCCTGGGGCTGACTGGCCATTGCTGAAGTACACCCGGAGAGCGGCGTTGTTAAGCTCCCCGTCCAGGGTGACGACGTGATTATTGGTCACGATGTAGTCGCCCTGAATGATGAATCCGGAGCCCGTGCCCACTCCGCCGTTGACCTTGATCATCACGACGCTCGGTGTGACCCTGGCGGCGATCCCCGCGACTGAGGTCGCCGGACGGTTGGTGAGCGCGGGCGGGACGGTTCCCAGGGTGTAGGTCGGATTGATCGTCGAGATGCCGGCCGTCCGCAGCACTATGAACCCGCCGATCACGCCGCCCAGCAGAGTGCAGACCAGAGCCAGGCCACCCGCTGCCAGGGCGAGGCGCCGGCCACGTAGCCAGCCCGGCAGGCTGTCCCGCCTGTCACGGCCGGCACTCTCCCGGCCGGCACTCTCCCAGGCGGCACTCTCCCAGGCGGCACTGCTGGGCCCGGCATTCTCCTGGCCGGCACTATCGGGGCTGGCGCTCTGGGGCCCGGCATTCTCCTGGCCGGCACTATCGGGGCTGGCGCCGGGATAGCTGGTGCCGGTGCCGTAGCCATTACGGAGCGGAGCCACCGCATCCGGGCTAGACACTGACGCGCCAGGGCTAGACACTGACGCGCCAGGGCTAGACGCAGCTGACGCGCCAGGGCTAGACGCTGACGCTCCAGGACTAGACGCGGCTGAGCCGGAGGCGCGCGCGAGGCCAGGCAGCCGCCACCAATCCTTCAATTTTCTCCGGTTTTGTCGCTTATCAGGGAATCCATCGATGGCGGTCTCTTCGTCGACCACGGCCTCAGAGGATGCGCACGCAGCACCATCAGGTCCGCTGGCCCCGGCGCCGCCACCGGCAATCTCCGTCTGTCCCGGACCCGGGTCCTCGCTGACGGGGTCGGCCCATGCTCCCGGCAGCAGCGCCCCGGACTTACGACGCAGCGAGTCCCACCTTGCCCGGCCGGCAGGCGTCCGGTCATCGATGTCACCGGACTTCGCGAAGCGATTAAATGCCTCAAAATCTGCGATCCGGTCGGCCTCCGGCATCTCAGTCGCGCCCTGGACTGAACGCGCCGAACCGCCGTCACTCGAATCGGCTCGATCGCCGGTATTGCCGGAATCGTCAGGATCGCGCGGCTGGTCTAGCTGGCCAGGCCGGTCGACCGCATCGTCGTCCCTCGGCTGCCCGGACATGATCTGCCTCCCCGTGACGGCACCCCGTGGCATGATCGACCAGCCGCCGTCGCTGGATATGCCCTATGCCGGGATGATTAGGCGTCGTCAGCGGAGTGGGTTTGCCCAGGAGACAAGCCGCCGGAAACCGCGGTCCAGCCGGGTCCAGAAGTCTGGCGATTCACCGTGCGCCAGCGCGGCAACGACCTGGTCAACGGTCGCGGACGGCGCGTCAGCGACGACTGTGAACACGTAACCGTCGCTCGACCAGGCAATCGTCTGGTCCTCGGAGTCGCTGGTATAAGCGTCATGACCTGCGACCGCGATCCGCTGCCAGCCCGCGAGGTGGGCGGGCAGGGCCCCGCGCTGCACGAACAGCGAGATCACCAGCAGCCCGTCTGAGTACGACAGGCCGATCACCGGACCGTTGGCTGAGGTCGTCTCGCTGGCGGCGAATAGCACCATCTGGTTGGGCAGTTCAACCGGGAGCGGCCAGCCCTGGCGTCGAAGCGACATGATCGCGGCCTGGCTCAGCTGCTGGTTCCATGGCAGCGCTCCCGCTGCCGGCATGCCGCCGAGTGAGGCGGGCCCAATCCGCAGGTCGGTGAGGCTGATGTCGCTGACCAGCCGGGCGTGGTCGTCGAAAAGCTGGCGGCGCAGAGGCAGCTTGGTCCGTCCGTCAAGCCAGTACCTGGCGGCCAGGGTGCCGTCGGGCCGTTCGACTGTGATCAGTACGGCCGGGCGGCCGTCCGCGGAGCTTGCCCCGGCGTATTGGAGCACGTAGCCCGACTGCAGCAAGGTGAGCTGCTCGGCCGAGATCATCATCGAGCTACTCGGGGCCGGCTCGGCCGCGCTCGCCGCGGATTCCTGGCCGCCGTTGGCGCTGACCGGCTGAGCCACGGTCTGACCGCCTGGCCGGTGCCAGACGTCGGCCACCGACACGCGAGCTCCGGCTGGCCCCCATGAGCGGGAGACCAGGACCGCGCTGAACGCGGTGTTACGGCAGGCCGCCGCGGCCTGACTCATGAGCCGAAGCCCTGCGCGTGCCGCCCCGGTCGGGCGCGGCATCAGCACCCGGTGCGCGACCGTCCGCTTGGGCCAGGATTGATAGGCGACCGCTGTGCCGCCGGCCCTGTCGTGCACTGCCAGGGCAACCGCGGAGGATCCGGCGAGGACAAACACCGCGGCCGCGCTGGCGACTCGCCAGTAGGAGGTCTGCTGCGTCACGGAAGTGTGCGAGATTGATTCTTGGTACTCGAAGGGCCGGTCTTCGACTCCATCAGGCCGCGCATGTAAAGGCCGTTCATGCTGTCGTGCTCGAGCAGGAACACGTCGACCGACGGCGTCACCTTAGGCGCGGGAGCCTGGGCCTGCGGATCACCGCCCGCGATGAACGCGGCCGTCCCCAGGCCGGCCAGGAACACTGCGAAGGAACCGGCTAGTAGGTACCTGGCGAGATTTCTCGCATCAGCGCGGTCGGCGGACTCGGCCGATCTCCAGCCGCCTGCGGCCTGCGGCCACACCCTGTCCTCGCTGCTCAGGCCCATCAGCCGACCGGTGAGCGCGGCACCGGCCGCGGTCTCGCCGAGCGCGTTCATCCGGCGCTTCAGCGTCCGCAGCGCAGCTGCCTCGTCCCGGCACCAGCTGCATCTCGCCAGATGCCCGAGTACTCGATCACGCTCGTCACAGTCAAGCTCTCCGTCAATGAGGGCGGAGAGCCGCTGCCCGAGATGGGTCATGGCTGGCCTCCCTGCGGCAACGGCGGCAGCGGCAGGTCAATGTGCAGACGCGCCTGCAGAACGGCCGCCGCGATCCGACGCGGCCTGCGGTGCTCCAGAGCCTGACGCAGCTGCGCCCGACCGCGGTGGATCCGGCTCCTGACCGTGCCCAGCTTGACGCCAAGCGTCGCCGCGATCTCCTCGTAGGACAGTCCCTCGATGTCGCAGAGGATGACAGCGGCCCGGTACTCCGGAGCCAGCGCCTTAAGCGCGGCGTGAATGTCCCCGTCAAGATGCCGGTCATCAAAGGCCTCGGCTGGCGTGGGCTCGGTCCCGCCCAGTCGTGCCTCGGTCTCCTCGGCGAGCCCTTCGAACCTGATCCGCTGGCGTCGGCGGGCCATGTCGAGGAACAGGTTCGTGGTGATGCGGTGCAGCCAACCCTCGAAGGTTCCCGGTGTATAGCTGTCCAGCGAGCGGAAGACGCGGACGAATACCTCCTGCGTCAGGTCTTCGGCGTCGTGAGTGTTGCCCGTCAGACGGTAGGCAAGCCGATACACCCGGGCTGAGTGCTCCCTGACGACAGTTTCCCAGCTCGGCGGGGTCCACGCGGGCGCGTCGGTCTCGGCTTGCTCGGCCTGGTCCACGGCATCCCCCTTCACCGCTCCCACTCGCTCCAACACCGTCGCGATCCCAAACCTTCCACGACCGCCGGCTTAGCCCGCCGTGAGCCGGCTGAACCTTGCTCGCCTTCCACCGCGACGAGCGTTCGAGGGCGTCGGAGCGGCCTGCCACCGACAGGTTAAAGTCCTAAAGAATGATATTCCGTACAAATACTGTCTTGCTGGTGACTGTCCGTGACCGGGCGATCCGCGTACCTCTGCATGCGTCAACGCCCGGGCTGGCGGCTCGGTTCCCGATCCGAGGTTACCCGCCTAGATTCCCCGCAGCTAGTCGTCGCCCGCTAGGCTGCCGCCCAGGCTGGCAGGCCGCAGGAGCACAAGCCGGAGCGGCAGGCGGCCCGAAGGCAACCGCTTTGCATGAGGGAGGCAGCCATTTCGATCGGCGCAGGCACCCTCGCCTACATAGACGACTTCCTGCCGGAGGACGAAGCCCTCGTCGCCGCCCGGCGAAACGCGGCCGAGGTCGGCGGGGCCGCGCCGGTCAGCCCGCTCGCGGGCGGCACACTCAGGTTCCTCGCCGCGGCAATCGCTGCCCGTGCTGTCGTGGAGATCGGCACTGGCTGCGGCACGTCCGGCATCTGGCTCCTGCGCGGAATGCGGCCATCCGCGGTGCTGACCACAGTGGACGTCGAGCCGGAACATCAGCGCCTCGCCAAGGCCGCTTTCCTCTCGGCCGGGTTCCAGGCCGGGCGGTACCGGCTGATCGGGGGCCTTGCGCTCGAGGTGCTGCCCAGGCTCGCTGACGGTGCATATGACATGGTCTTCTGCGACGCCGACCGCCAGGAGTTCCCCGATTACCTGATCGCGGCCCTGCGGCTCCTGCGGCCGGGAGGCATTGTGGTCTTCAACGCCACGCTTCCGGGCAGTACGGGGGCCGACCGCCTGCCCAGCGAGGCGGAGATGGCGGCCCTGACCGACCTGCGGGACCAGGTCCGCTCGGATGAACGCCTCGTTCCGCTCCTGCTACCGGTGGGGAACGGCCTGCTCACGGCGGTTAAGCAGGCTTAGCAGGTCCTCAGCGGGCCTGGGCATCGCCTAGGCCGCGGGCTCAGGAACTCCGGCCAGCCAGCTGAGCAGCAACCGGGTGCCGAATCCGGTGGCCCCCTTGGTGAGCTCTCCGTCATCCGCGCCGGCTCGGCCGGGGCCTGCGATGTCCAGGTGCGCCCACGGCGTCGCCGCCACGAACTCCCGCAGGAACAAGGCAGCCAGGATCGACCCGGCTCCGTGGGCGGACCTTGCCACGTGCGCGATGTCGGCCACCGGCGAATCCAGCGATTGCCGGTAACCGGCTTCCAGCGGCATCCGCCATAGCCGGTCACCGCTGGCCTCTCCGGCCGCGACGAGCGCCTCCGCGAGTGAGTCACAAGTCGAATACAAAGCGGCATATACCCCGCCGAGGGCTACCCTGGCCGCGCCGGTCAGGGTCGCGATGTCGACGATCTGGTCGGGCGCCAAGCGAGCAACCGCGTATGCCAGGGCGTCGGCTAGCACCAGCCGTCCCTCGGCATCGGTATTGAGCACCTCGACGCTCCGCCCGCCGTACTGCGAGATCACGTCGCCGGGTCGGTAGGCCGAACCCGAGGGCATGTTCTCCGCCGCCGCGACCAGCCCGGTAACGCGGGCGCCGACGCCCAGTTCGGCTAGGGCAGACAGAACGGCAATCACGGCGCCGCCGCCCGCCATGTCGGTCTTCATCAGCTTCATGCTGTCGGTCGGCTTGAGCGACAGCCCGCCGCTATCGAACGTGATCCCCTTGCCGACCAGCACGACGTGCGAGGTCGGGTTCGGGGGCTGGTAGCTGAGCTCGATGAGCCGCGGCGGGCGCGCTGAGCCTGACCCGACCGCCAGGAGGCCGCCGAAGCCGCCGGCTGCAAGCTCGTCCTCCGCCCAAACCCGGACGTCAACGCCACGACCTGCGGTAATCCTGACTGCCTCGTCGGCCAGCCACTGCGGGCTCTTGCCCGCCGACGGGGTGTTGGCCAGGTCCCTGGCAACCGCCACCGCTTGGGCCACGGCCGTCGCCCGGCTGACCTCGGCGGCGGCCACCTCGGGCTCAGCCGACAGCAGCCGGACCGCGCCCGGGCCGGCGTCATCCGGCTCGGACCGGATGCGGAAGCGGTAGCCGCCGAGCAGGACGCCCTCGGCGAAGGCCTCGATGTCCTGGCCTGGCTCGCCCGCGATGTCGGTGACCGCGGTCTTGCCGTCGGGGCAGCGGCGGGCTAGCTCCGCCCCGGCCCGGCGCAGCGCGGCGGCGGACAGGTCGCCGACCCCAAGCAACAGAACCCTGACCACGCGGTCGCCCACGGTGATCGCCGACTCGGCGATCTCTCCTGGCGTGCCGGAATGGCCGTATGCTGCGGCAAGGCGGCTGGCGCTGGCAGGGAGCAGCACATCGAGCGGCGCGCAGGCTCGCGGCAAACCTCCATCCTGGACGCCGACGGCGATCAGATCAGCAGGCTCGGCCTCGCTTGCCGTGATGGCCGACATGTACGCTTCAAGCGGATTCGGGCCGAACGGGGGCAGGCGTGAACCGAGCCGGGGCAGCAGGCTCGCCCCGACAGTGAGCGGCAAGGGTCAGCCGACGGCAGACGTGAGCGCATCACTGAGCGCACGCGCCTCGTCCGGAGTCAGCTCGACAACCAGCCGCCCGCCGCCCTCAAGTGGCACGCGCATGACGATGCCGCGCCCCTCCTTGGTGACTTCAAGCGGACCGTCACCCGTCCGCGGCTTCATCGCCGCCATCCAGCTCCCCTTCCCCGCCCAGGGCCCGCGCCGAACCGCAAACACCTCGTTACCGTCGGCGAGCGGTCCCTGGCGGTACTCCAGCCAGCCACATACATCTCGATCAGTCCCTCTATTATCCAGTGTTCGGCCGCGCGATGGTAACGATCAGCGTTCCCTGCCTGTTCGCTCCGATACCAGGCGAGACTGGGACATGCCGAATTCGGCGCCTCGGCCCCGGCTGACGCCTTCCTGCTAGCTAAATAAGGCGCAGAGGCGGCGCAAACCTCGCAACGGGAAGGACAGGCAATGACCGACAGCGTGCTTCGCCAGACCGACGGCGCAGTGGCCACGATCACGATCAACCGGCCAGAAGCCAGGAACGCGCTGACCGCGCAGACCAAGGTTGCCCTGCTCGAGGCGCTGCGGGACGCCAGCGCCGACCCCGGCGTGCGGGCCGTCGTCCTCACCGGGGCCGGCCAGGCATTCTGCTCAGGCCAGGACCTCCGCGAACACGCTGACCTGCTGGAAGCCGGGGCGGCGCCGCTGAACACGGTGCGTGAGCACTACAACCCGATCATCCAGACCGTCGCGGCCATGCCGAAGCCGGTGATCGCGGCGCTGCCGGGCGTGGCCGCCGGGGCCGGGGCCTCGATCGCCTTCGCCTGTGACTTCCGGATCGCGGCGCAGCGGGCCAGCCTGCTGCTGGCGTTTGCCAGGGTCGGCCTGGGCGCCGACTCGGGCGCCTCTTGGACTTTGCAGCGGCTCGTCGGGCCGGCCAGGGCGGCCGAACTGCTCATGCTAGCTGAGCCCATGGACTCGGCCACGGCCCTGCGCCTTGGGCTGCTGACCCTGGTCGTTCCCGACGAGCAACTGGCCGCCGACACCGCGGAGCTTGCGAGCCGCCTGGCCCAGGGCCCCACCCTGGCCTATGCCGCGATCAAGGAGAGCCTGCTGTACGGGGCGACACACCGCCTCACCGAGTCGCTGGAGAAGGAAGCCGAGCTGCAGACCAGGCTCGGCGACACCGAAGATCACAAGGCCGCGACCCTCGCGTTCGTGAACAAGCGGACGCCGACTTTCCATGGGCGCTAATGGGAGGGAACGAGGCGGCCCCGGAGGAATGCGTACGGACGCGAGCACCGCCCCGCCCGGCCAGTACGGCCCCGCTACCCGCTCAGCCGGCGACGGACAGACTGCCGGGCGTGACCGGCCGCGGACCAATGTCGAGCGGGTCGCGGGCCGCGGCCTCCTCGTTGGCGCACACGATCTGCTCGGCAACCTCGACGGTGTCCGCGACATCCATCCGCTGATACTCGCCAGTTGACGAACGCCAGGAGATCCTCGCGCCATGCCGCCATACGGTCAGGTGCCGGCTGATCGAAAGGACCGATATCCCGGCGGCATCCGCGCGCACGATGCCCGTGAGCCCCCGGCGGACGAGCATGTCTTCAAGCTCGTCCACGAGCCAGTCCGGGCTGAACCGCGGCCGGCCGAGGTGATCGGGGAGCACAGCCGGCGGGATCCTGAGCGCGAACCACACGGCCTTGCCTGGCGCCTTCCAAGATCCCAGTCGGGATAGCGTCAGGTGACATCCCCAGTGGCCGGCCGATAGTCCGTCCACCACCTGCAGCCCTCGGCCGCTGACCGAGTCCACCGGCGCCTTGTCCATGCCCGTCGCGAGGCCGCCATCCCAGTCGCGCTCGTAGTCGAACACCTTGCAGACGAGCTCGCACTGGCGCCCATCGCCACGCAGGTAAACCCAGATCTCAGGGACGCAGCTCGCCGCCCGCTGCACGGGGGCACCAAGCGCGGCCTTGCGCTGAGCATGCAGCGTATTAGCGGCCAGTTCGCTGGCCATAGTCACGCCGTCGTGCAGTAGGCCGCTCGGAATCGGCAAGCTCGAAAGTGCTTCCCTGAAGAACCTGCGGGCGGCGGCGGCACAGGTCGTGTCGATGGGCAACGGCCGGACAAAGCAGCCGCCGCCGCTTACGCCAGCGCCCTCGAGACTGCCGGAATGAGAGGGAAGCACCGCGAGAGCCTCGGCCAGCGGCGCCGCGAGTAGCCCGGCGGCTGTAGGCGTATCCGCCTGGCCCATCGCGCTCCTACCGCTGCCGTCAGGCGTTGGCGGCCGCATGCTCCTCCGCCCTCCAGAGTAAGGCTTCTGTGAAGCACAGATTATGAGTATTGTACGAACTTTCGCAATACCATCGCGGGAATGTCTGGCCAATTGGACTCAGTGTTTACCTCCGGTCTGACCTGGCCAGATGGGTAAATGCCCACGATGACGCGCCAGCCGCCGGGCTTGGGTCAGGCGCAGCCATGCCTCGACGTGACGCAATTGCGGGCGCCCGGGGCGTAAATACCCGGGCGCCCGGTCGCTTCGGCCCCCGCACCTGAGCCCGCTGCGTGATTGCCGTGCGCGCACGGGGAGTTGGGTCAGGCGCCTTCTATGTCGTAACGGCCGGCCCGGGCATCAGCAAGGAAGGCCGCGAAGGCAGCCCCGCTGACAACATGCGCGCCGTCGGCTGGCCGCTTGCTGTCCCTGATGGCAATCACGCCGGGAAGGTTGGCCGCTACCTCAACGCAGCCCCCGTTGTTCTGACTGGCCGTGGCCTTACGCCAATCGGCCCTCGACAGATCAGTCATCGCGTCTCCTCGAGTCGTTGGGTCAGGAATTTGAGGTAGGCAGTGGTGTCAAGCGGCTCAAGCGCCGCTTCCCTTGCCCGATCGAATGTGTGTCCATAGCTCACCACCAGCTCTGGCTGACTCACCTCCTGGATCGCGGTGTCGGTCTCGGTGAAGACGATGCCGGGCTCGCCGTCCGGGAGGTCGAAGATGTTGACCGGGGAGAACATCCCCTGCGGCGGGCCGTCCTCGAAGCGCTGGATGCGCAGGTCGATGTTCGGCCTCGAGGACAAGCCAATGAGGTGCTCGATTTGATCGCGCCGGTCGGCTCGCGAACCCCACCGGTACATGAGCGACGCCTCGGTGATGACCGCCTGGACCTCCGGCAGGGTGGGGTCGGCGCGCTCAAGCACTTCCTGCCGGCGCAGCCGCGCCACCATAGCCCGCTGGCGCCACGTCGGTGGCCTCGCCCCGAACCGCAGATGCGCCTCCATGTAGTCGCGGGTCTGCAGCAGGCCTGGTATCAGCAGCGGCATGAAGACCCTGATCACGGCGGCATCGTTCTCGAAGCCGGGAAACTCGTTCTCGAACACGTCCGGGTAGTCTCGCCACCAGGCCCGTGACCTGGCCAGAAGGGCGAGCTGCTCGAGCTCGTCACGCTCGGCCTCGTTGACGTCATAGATCCGCAGCAGGTCCCGGATGTCGCTCATCTCGGGCCGCTTCCACATGTTGGCCTCGAAGCGGCCGACCTTGCCGCGGCCCCAGCCGAGCAGGTCACACACGTGATTCGCGGTATGACCGGATGCATGCCTCAGCTCGGTCAGCCGCCGCGCCAGCCGCCGCTTGGCAACGGTTGCGCCGTAGGCGTCGTCGCTCATCGATCACCCCAGGGCAGTCCTGGCCTGCCACATTGCTCACTCAAGTTGTGAATCACAAACATCGTATCTAAGTGGAGAACAGCGCGGAAGCGCTTACGGTGCAATTGTCATGTCATTTACCGCTAATGGATCATGAGCCAGGCCCTCCGAGCAGGGGTTTTACGTCGGCACGTCGAATTCGCCGTTCCGGACGCCATCCAGGAAGCAGTCCCACTCATGTTCGTCATAGACCAGCACCCGGCCCGTCGGGTCGCCGGCCACGCGCAGCAGGACCCAGGTACTGTCGCCCGCCGTGCGCGCCATTGCGACCTCGAGTGCGCCTGCCTCGCCCGTCCCCGCCCCGCGCGGGCGCCGCCAGGTCAGGCT
>JASHUE010000883.1:0-3399 GCA_030040195.1 Streptosporangiaceae bacterium
GAGTTCGGCGTGCGGTCACAGAACCTGGCCGAGAAGGCGCTCGCGAACGGTTTCTGGCAGCGTGACATCACGCCGGCCACGATGCCCGACGGCACCGTGGTATCGGCCGACGACGGCCCGCGGGCCGGCACCACGCTGGAGAAGGTCTCCCAGCTTCAGCCGGTGTTCCGCCCCGACGGCACGGTGACGGCCGGAAACTGCTGCCCGCTCAACGACGGGGCGGCGGCCGTGGTCGTCATGAGCGACCGGAAGGCGGCCGAGCTCGGGCTCACCCCGCTGGCGCGGATCGTCGCCACCGGCGTGACCGCGCTCTCGCCCGAGATCATGGGCCTCGGCCCGGTCGAGGCGACCACGCAGGCGCTGGCCAGAGCCGGGATGACGATCGATGACGTCGACCTGGTCGAGATTAACGAGGCCTTCGCGGCCCAGGTCATCCCGTCCTACCAGGACCTGGGCATCGACATCGACAAGCTCAACGTCAACGGCGGGGCCATCGCCGTGGGCCACCCGTTCGGCATGACCGGGGCACGGATCACGTCCACGCTGCTCAACAGCCTGCAGTTCCACGACAAGACCATCGGCCTCGAGACGATGTGCGTGGGCGGCGGCCAGGGCATGGCGATGATCTTCGAGCGACTCAGTTAAGCCGCCGGCCGCACACTCCGCGGCATGACGCGTGAGACTCGGCTGAGACTTGATCGATCCAGCCGGTATCGTCAGATGGGCGGAAAACCGATCAGATCGCCACTACCGTTTCTTCCACTGACCGGCCGGCACAAGCTGGCGGTCCTTGGGGAAATGGGGTAATCATGGGTCGTTTTCGCTCTGCCGTGCGCCAATCGCCCGCGATCATCATCTCGCTGATCGCCCTGACCTTCTCGCTCGGCGGCGGCATGGGTTACGCCGCCAGCGTCGCCACCGCCAAGGCGTCGTCGACCACCAAGATCACCTGGCATGCCCTGAGCCTGGTCAACGGCTGGCACGGCGCCGGCAAGGCATTTCGCACCGGTAATCCCGCCTACACGGTCAGCAACGGCATCGTCTACCTGACCGGGACTGCCGATCACGCGGGGACTAGCCTGCCCACGCTCGGAGTTCTGCCGAAGGGTGCGCGGCCGACCCACAACCTCTGGTTCGCCGCTTACAACGAGTCGGCAAGCGGAGGCGTTTTTGTCGAGATCGTCACGAACGGCGACGTGATCGTCGGCGGTAGCGGCGGCGACCAGGACTTCTTCACGTCCCTCGCCGGCATCGAGTTCCCGCTCGGCTCGTAAGGCTCGTAAGGCTCGTAAGGCTCGTAAGGCTCGTAAGGCTCGTCGGTCGCGTCGGTCGCGTCGGTCGCGTCACGCGCGGAGCATTCGGTCCCCATAGGCCGAATGCTCCGCGCCCCACACGCGTGGACCCGGTCTAGCCCGTTTTATGCGTGATAGTGAAGTTATAGGGTGCCGTTCGCGCCGGTCCGGCAGAACGGATGCTTATGCCGCGTTCGCGGCCGATGGCTAAACAGGGCATTACGGAAGGCTGACAATCAGGTCTTGTCAGCGGCCGGACAGTGGTGCAGTCTCGACTGCAAGGACTCACCCTCACCATGGAGGTGCATCTTGTCCCTGACCCACTCTCCGGAGATGCACAGGAACCTGATCGCCCGCATCCCGTCCGTAACCGGACTTCAACTCCGAGAGTGGTTCAGCCGACTTGAATCGGGTCCGGCGCTTCTGCGCTGCAGCGAACGCGCGAACTGGCTGTCTGACGAGCACGGGCTCTCGCACGGCTACGCGAGCGCCATCGTGCGCGAGTATGAGCTTCAACGCCGCAGCAGGCTCTGACGGCTCTTAAGCTGCTGCGGTGGACATAGGTCACGCCACCAGCTTCCTGTCTGAGAACCCGCGGGCTGTGCTTGCCACGACCCGAACCGACGGACGCCCGCAGATGTCGCCAATCGTCGCGGCCGTAGATGACGTCGGCCGCGTGCTGATCAGCACGCGCGAGACCGCGATCAAGACGAAGAACCTCGCCAGGGACCCTCGCGCGTCGTTGTGCGTGCTGAACGACCGCTTCTTCGGCGAGTGGGTCCAGGTGGAGGGGACGGCCGAGCTAATCCACCTTCCGGAGGCGATGCCCTTGCTCGAGGACTACTACCGGCGGATCTCGGGCGAGCACCCCGACTGGGCGGACTACCGGGCGGCCATGCAGCGCGATCGGCGGCTGATCGTCAGGATCACGATCGAGCGAGCAGGACCAAACGTCAGCGGATGACGATCGGGCGGTCTCGCCGCCCGGAAAATAAGGGGATCGGTAGCCAGCCTCCGCGCCTCTCCGGCGGCGGCGAGCGCGCAGTGCTTTATGTTCGCGTGGTCTTATATTGCGCCATGGATTCGCACTAAAAAGGACGTTCTGGCGTTCCGCGGCAGCGAATATACGCGCGCGGACTCGCCGAAACGACCACGTTCCGGTGAACAGCCTTATCTTGACTGAACGATTCCAGCTGAGTCAAGGCTTGAATGACTGGTCAGCCTTGGTTGGCCGCCACGAGCGGCATAACAGCACGTCAGCAGCGCATCGGTACCCCCGGTCGGGGTCGAACCGACACTGGGGACCCTTTTAGGGGGCCGGCCTCTTCCTTTGGGCTACGGGGGCATTGTGATGATACCCCGCAGCCATCTGGTCACTCCATGTAAGACAATTAATGCTGGCCGATTCAAGGCCAATGTCGTGTATCTAATCCATGCGAAGATCCGCGGCTGACACTAAGAGTCACCATTAGGCCATTCCTATTACCGTCAGTAGCGGCTATAAATTCCGGCGTTCTGGGTGGCTGATCAGCTCGACGGCTGTCGAGCGCCCGCCAGTTCGCGCGCCCGGCCGAACACGGCGTCGAGCATGGCGTCGGTGACCTTGCCAGTGAACGTGTTCTGCTGGCTCGGGTGATAACAGCCGAGAACAGCCAGCGGCGGATCGCCGGGCAGCATCGCCTCGGCACCATGTCCGAAGACCGGTCGTGGCCTCGGCACGCTGAAGCCGGCGGCAGCAAGCTGCGGCCAGAGTGCCTGCCAGGCGAAGTGGCCAAGACAAACGATCACCCGCAGATCGGCACGCAGCTCAACGAGCTCTGCGGCCAGCCACGCCGCGCAGGCATCGCGCTCGGCCACGGTCGGCTTGTTCTCCGGCGGTGCGCAGTGGACGGCCGCCGTCATCCGGGTAGAGAGCAGGCGCTGGCCGTCTCCGGCGGCCACCGACGTTGGCTGCGAGGCCAGCCCGCATCGCCACAGCGAGGCGAACAGCACGTCGCCGCTGCGGTCCCCGGTGAAGATGCGGCCCGTCCGGTTGCCGCCGTGCGCGGCCGGCGCGAGACCGAGGATCAGCAGGCTCGGCCGCTCGGCGCCCCAGCTTGGCACCGGG
>JASHUE010000884.1:0-2776 GCA_030040195.1 Streptosporangiaceae bacterium
GCGCGCGTCTGAGCGTCGATGGCCGCATCGAGGCAGCGCGCAGCCACAACGTGGTCGGGCGGCTGCCGGGAATCGGCGACGAGACCGTCATCGTCGGGTCGCACCACGACGCGCCCTGGGCGTCGGCAGTCGAGGATGCCAGCGGGATGGCTCTCGTGCTCGCGCAAGCCGCGTACTGGGCCAGCCTGCCATCGGCGGAGCGGCCGCATAACCTCACGTTTGTCCTCACCGCCGGGCACATGGCCGGCGGTGCCGGGACGCGCGCGTTCGTGAACCAGCACGCCGGCGACCTCGACCAGGTGGTGCTCGAGGTGCACCTTGAGCACGCCGCCGCCGAGGTCCGCGGCGACGGCGAGCGGCTCGAGCTGACCGGCCGGCCCGAGCCTCGCTGGTGGTTCACCAGCACCGAGCCGAAGCTCGAGGCGGCCGTAGCCGACGCTTTGCGGGCCGAGGACCTGCGCCGGTCGCTGGTGCTGAAGCCGACGGTGTTCGGCGAGGCCCCGACGACGGACGGCAGCGCCTTCTATCTTGCGGGCGTGCCGATCGTGCACTTCCTCACCGCGCCGATGTACCTGTTCGACTCCGCGGACACGATCGACAAGATCCACATCCCGAGCCTCGAGCCCGTCACCAGGGCGACAATCCGCATTATCAACTCGCTACACGGCCGGACCGCGGCTGGCCTGCGGGCCGCAGTCCGCCCGGACCGCTAAACGTCTCTGAACCTGAGCACGAGCCCGCCGAGCAGTAGCGCCGCACCCGCCCAGATGGCCAGCACTCCAAGCCCGGCCCACGGTCCGATCGCCACGCTGTGCAGGCCCGTCGTGTCCTCGATCGCCAGCCCGGCGTTGGTCGGCGTCCAACGCTCGAGCCGGTGCTGCCAGGCCGCGTTGGTGACGAAGCCAAGGGCGATCGGGAAGATGTACAGCACGGCGAGAACCGCCCCGATTGACACCGCGGAGTCCCTGAACACCGCGGCGATGCCGAGGCCAAGCAGCGCGATCAGGCCCAAGTACAAGACCGAGCCCTCCGCGGCCCGCAGGGTGGGCCCGTAGGACAGCGACACGAGGTGATAGCCGCGCGCCGCCGTGAAGCCGTGGCCCGGCAGGATGAGATACCCGGCCAGCACCGATCCGAGCACCCCGACGGCCCCGGCCACCAGTACCAGGCCGGTGACCACGATTGCCTTCGCCGCGTAGACCAGTTCCCGCCGCGGCATAGCCGTCAACGTGACCCGGATCAACCCGGTGCTGTACTCGTTGCAGATCGTCAGCACGGCCAGGATCGCGACCACTGCCTGACCGAGCTGGATCCCGGTCAGGCTGAGCTTGGTCGGGTCGACCGCGCACCGCATGCCCGCCGGGCAGTGGGTGACCCCGGCAGCGGCGGTGCCGACCCCGATCGTCAGCGCAGCGATTCCGAGGAGGAGCCAGGCCGGCCCGGAGATGGTTCGCAACTTCGTCCACTCCGCGTGCAGCGCGTCGAGCATGCCCGTTCCCCCGGTGCGCGCCGCAGCGCGCACCGCCGTCCGCTGCGGACGGGTTTCCTGCACCGTCGCCCTCACGCTCTGTCTCCCGCTCGCTGCCGGGGACTCTGCTCGCTCATACCCTGTCTCCCGCTCGCTGCCGGGGCGCCCTCAGGCGCCCCCCCCACTCGGTCATACATCCCTCCGGCGCAGCACATAGAGAGCCAGGGCCAGCGCCCCGGCCGCCCAGGCACAGATCACGGCGAACCCGGCGAACGGCGACAGCGGGTAGTAGCCCTGCAGCGGGTTGGTCTGGGAAACGACCTGGTGGTAGTTCGGGATGCTCTGCTCGATGGCCAGGCCCGCCGCGGGCGTGACCCGGAGCAGCCAATCCCCGATGCCGGGCGGGAACACGTTCAGCACGGCCAGCAGGAACGGCAGGACGACCGTCACGATGGCGATCGTGATCGCGGCGCCGCTGCGGCGCAGCACGGCACCGAGGGCGACCGCGAACACGGCCGCGACGGCCAGCATGGCCGCCGTCCCCACCACAACCCGGATCTCGGTGAGCGCGGACACCGGCAGCACGACCTGGCCGTTGGCGGCCTCCAAGTGGCTTCCGAGCATTACCGCCACCGCGCTGGCAACGAGCCCGACGACGAACGTGACCAGGGCGGCCACGATGGCCTTGGCCGCCAGAACCGCGCCGCGCCTCGGGGTCGCCGCCAGCGTCGTGCGGATCAGGCCACGGCGGTACTCGGCCGTGAAGAACATCGCTGCGACCACGATGATCGCGATCAGGCCTATGAACGCTCCGGCCAGGCTCTGCTGGGGGGTCGCGGTCGGAAGGTTGCTGCCAGGTCCTGGCGTGACCGGAGCGATGTCGCCCGAGCCGGTCACGGTGTACGTGCCGCCCGCCTCGGAGAAGCCGGGCGGGCCGTTGCCGGACGGCCCGCTGCCCGGCGAGCCGGCGCTAACCGGAGCGCCGGGTGCCGGACCGCTGCCGATCGGACCGCCGCCGCCGACCGGGGTGTCGGCCCACTTGCCGCCGATGGGCGTGCCGGACACCGTGAGGTCGTCGAAGACGCCGGTGGCCTGGCTGTTACCGCCCTGGCCGTTGCTCCCGCCGAAGGACTGGTTCGTCACAAAGTACGTGGGCGAGGTCGCGAACAGCCCGACCTGCACGGTCGCGGGCAGCCCGGCCAGCTGGACGGTGCCCACCTGTGTCCAGTGCGTGCCGTCGGCTGAGTCGTAGCCGGTGATCGTGTCGCCGGAGCGGGTCAGCCGCAGCCAGCGGGGATCCGCGGAAGA
>JASHUE010000885.1:0-8420 GCA_030040195.1 Streptosporangiaceae bacterium
CAGCACGCTGCCATTCCCGGCAGACCGGAAGCCTCGTTTTGGGAGAGGTGCCAAACTCATCCGCGGCGGTGCGGGATGGTTGGTAATGTCCTGCGGTGCGATACGACCCTTCGTTCTATGAGGGCGCGGCTGTCCACTACCGGTCCGGGAGGCCGCCCTACTCGCCCCAGCTCGAGGCTCGCCTCGCTGAGGAACTCGGCCTGGACGGTGGCGGAAGGCTCCTGGACGTGGGGTGCGGTCCCGGCAGCCTTACCGTACGACTGGCCGACCTGTTCGAGCACGCCGTCGGCCTTGACCCCGATCCGGCGATGATCTCCGAGGGTCTCCGGGCCGCTGAGGAGCGTGGTCTCGCGAACATCACCTGGATCCAGGCCCGGGCCGAGGAGCTTCCCGCGGTGGCGCCCGGGCCGTACCGACTGGTCGCGTTCGGCCAGTCGTTCTACTGGACCGACGAGGTTCCGGTGGCCGAGGCGGTGTACGACATGGTGGAACCGAGCGGCGCCTTGATCCTCGTCCGGCATCAGGCCGAAGGGCGTGCCGTCCCGCCGAGCCCGGGGCCGCCGCGGATTCCGCACGACGAGATCAGGGAGCTAGTGCGGAAGTACCTCGGATCAACGAGGCGAGCGGGCCAGAGCACCGCTCCGGTTCAGGCCCTCAGCCTCGAGGACGCTCTTGCCAGCAGCCGGTTCGGCGTGCCACAGGTGATCTTCGCCCCCGGCATTCCTGACCACGTACAGAACATCGAGGGCGTCTTGTCCAACTACTTCTCCATGTCGTATGCCGCGCCGCACCTCTTCGGCGACCGTGTCGAAGAATTCGCCGATGAGGTGCGAGAACTACTGAGAGAACGATCCCCCGAAGGCGTTTTCTGGGACTGGCCTGGTGACACCGAAGTAATGCTCGCCCGCAAATGACAGAAGGGGAAGAAGTTCGGCGTTCGGTCGTACTGGATCGTCGATCCGGACCCGGACCGGCCCGAGCTAACCGTGTTCGAGCTCGGGCCGGACGGCAAGTACGCGCAGGTGGGCCGGGTGGCGGGCGCCACCTCGTTCCCCGCAAGAAAGCCGTTCGCGCTGGATATCGGGCCGAAAAGATGGACGTGCTGCCGGTGACTAAGCCCCGGCCGTCGTGATGATCCAGGCGAGCACCATCGCCTCCTCGCGCCAGGCGTCGTACCGGCCGCTGCGACCGCCGTGACCCGCCGCCATCTCGGTCTTGAGCAGGAACGGGCCGCCACCGGCCTCCGCCTGCAGCCGAGCGACCCACTTGGCCGGCTCGTGGTAGAGCACCCGGGTGTCGTTCAGGCTGGTCACCGCCAGGATCGGCGGATACTTCCTGCCGGGCTCCACGTTCTCGTACGGCGTGTACGACTTCATGTAGCGGTAGACATCAGGATTGTGCAGCGGGTCGCCCCACTCCTCCCACTCCGGGACCGTCAGCGGCAGCGTTGGATCCAGGATCGAGGTCAGCGCGTCCACGAACGGCACCATCGCGACGATGCCGCCAAATGCATCCGGCGCCATGTTCGCCACGGCCCCCATCAGCAGCCCGCCGGCCGACCCGCCACGGGCGATGAGCCGGTCGGCCGACGTCCAGCTCTCCGCAACGACGTAGCGCGCGCACGCGATGAAGTCGGTGAACGTGTTGATCTTCTTCAGCATCTTGCCGTTGTCGTACCAGCTTCGGCCCATCTCGCCGCCTCCGCGTACGTGCGCGATGGCGCAGACGAAGCCGCGCTCGAGCAGCGAGATCCGCGGGATGGAGAAGCCCGGGTCGCTGGAGATCTCATAGCTGCCGTAGCCAGACAACAGGAACGGGGAGTTCCCGTCGCGCCGTGTTCCCTTGACGCAGACCAGGGATATCGGAATCTTCGTTCCGTCGTCCGCGGTTGCCCACAGCCGGTGCTGCTCGTAGTCCTCGGGGTTGTAGGCAGCGCCGTCCGGGCCAGGCAGCACCGGCTGCCGCTTGAGCAGCGTGAGCTCGCCGGTGGCGACGTCGCAGTCGTACACGGAGGCCGGCGTGACCAGCGAGACGTAGCTCAGCCGGTATGTGCCGGTCTGGTACTCGGGATTCCCGGCCGGGCCGACCTGGTAGATCGGCTCAGGGAACGCGATCTCGTGCTCATGGCCGTCGTTGCCGATAATCCGCAGGCCGGTGAGTCCCTCCCGGCGCAGGTAGACCACGATGTGCCCGGCGAAGGCGTCGACACCAAGCAGCCGGGTGTCGTCCTCGTGCGGAATCAGCGGTGTCCACGCCGACGGGTCGGTGACCGGCGCCTGGGCCAGCTCGAAGTTGAGCGCCCCGTCGTTATGCAAGATCAGGAGCCGGCCGGTGCCGTCGGCCCGCACCTGGTGCTCGACCTCGTACTCCACGCCAGAGCGGCGGGGCGCCACTACGGTGAACTCGCCCGTCGGGTTCGCGGCATCGAGCAGCCACACCTCGCTGGTGAGCTTGCTGGCCGAATGAATGAACAGGTAACGCTCACTGCGGGTCAGCTCGACCCCGACACCGAACCGCTCATCATCCTCCTGGTACACGATGACATCGTCGGCGGCCGACGTCCCCAGGATGTGTCGCCAGACCCGGAATGGCCGCCAGGCGTCGTCCACCGTGATGTAGAAAACGGCGCTTCCGTCCGCCGACCACGCCGCGCCGTAGAACGTCCCCGGAATCTCGTCCGGCGCCGTCTCGCCGGTGACGAGGTCCTTGAATCTCAAGGTGAAGCGCTCGTCCCCGGCCAGGTCGGTGGAGTAGGCAAGCTGCCTGCCGTCGGGGCTGACGCTGAAAGCGCCAATGGAGAAGAAGTCGCTGCCCGCCGCCAGCTTGTTGCCATCGAGCAGCACTTCCTCGCCCGCCAGCGGGGCGCCGTCCTCGCTCATCGGCGGGCGGGTGTCCTCGGGCCTGACGGCGCGGCGGCAGCGAATCGCGTACTGCTTGCCCTCCACCGTGCGCGTGTAGTACCACCAGCCGGCCTTCCGCAACGGCACGGAAAGGTCGGTTTCCTTCGTCCTGGACTTGATCTCCTCGAAGATCGCCTCGCGGAGCTTCTGCTGGCCGACCGTCAGCTCGGCGGTATAGGCGTTCTGGGCCTCGAGGAAGGACGTCGTGTCTGGGTCATCCTTGGCCGCGAGCCAGGCAAGGTCATCGATGATCGTGTCGCCGTGATGGGTCCGCTCTGCTCGTATCCGCTTGGCCTGCGGGGGCTGGCTAGTCATAGCCAGGAGCCTACTGGCCGCAGCTGTCGCGGCCTTCCTCCGGTGCCCAGAGCCGATCCGCCTCAAGCGGCGCTGAGCTGGCCAAATGCCGTTCGCAGTTGCCAGAACAGGCTAAGGTCGGGGAACATCGCGACTGCGAGATTGATAGTGGGAGAAACTGGTGCTTGAAGTCGTCGTCCTCGTCGCGCTCCTCGTCGTGGCGGGCATCGCAGGCCTGATCATCTGGATCAGGCGAGTGGCCTCCTGCGCCCGGAAAATCGAGACTCCAGCCAGCGAGCGCGAGGCGGTCCTGCCGGGCGACGTGCTGTGCAAGCACTCCATCACCAGTGGCTCGCTGGCGGTGCTGGAGTTCTTCGACTGGGGTGTCCGGCTCCGAGGGCACCTGATAAGCCGGTGGATCGTGCCGACCTGGGAGGCTCGGTACTCGGAGCTCGCGATAGCCGAGCAGGTCACCCTGCCGCACAGCCGGATCGCCGTCTGGCTCAGGCTCAGGGACGGGCAGGGCGGGATCGGCTTCTTTCGCCTGCCCACCATCGACGTGCTGCGGCTACTCGAGGAGCACGGCGTGCCGGTCGATCGTTCAGTCGCCCAGGTCCGCCGGGTCGAAGAGCTCTACCGCCTGCCCTGAGGCCGGCATTCTCCTACCGACCCACAGGGAGCGGGCAGTATGGCATCGGCGTTGCTGATCGTGGATGTACAGCGCGGGATCGTCGACCGCTTCGGCGACGACGCCTTCCTGACCAGGCTGGGCACCGCGGCCGCAGCAGCCCGCGGCGCCGGCATCCAGGTCGTTTACGTCGTGATCGGCTTCCGGCCTGGCTATCCCGAGCTCAGCGAGCGCAACAAGAGCTTCGCCGTGATCGCCGGCTCAGGCCGGTTCAGTGACGGCGATCCCGGTGCCGCCATACACCCCGCGGTCGCCCCGCAGCCGGGAGAGGTCATCGTCACCAAGCGACGGGTCTCGGCCTTCGCAGGCAGCGACCTCGACGTCGTATTGCGATCGGCCGGCGTGGATCACCTCATCCTGGCCGGCATCGCCACCAGCGGCGTCGTACTGTCAACGGTCCGCCAGGCGGCCGACTCGGACTACCGGATGACCATCCTCGCGGACGGCTGCCTAGACGCTGATCCTGAGGTGCATCAGGTCCTGCTGCACAAGGTGTTCCCGCGGCAGGCGGACGTCGTGGACATCGCGGGCTGGTCGGCGGGCCTGGCCCGAACCTGACCGGCGCTGCTCGAGCTCGCTGAGCGCGTCGTCGACCGCGACTTCAGGCAGCCGCGCCGACGAGTCGGCCGATCATGCGCTAGCCCGCCCCGCTGGTCTCCCGCGGCGGCCGACCCGGCCTGCGCATCTCCCTGGCCTGCCTGGGCAGCCGGCCGGCCTCCGCCAGCGCGCGGCGCAGCAGAAACTCAATCTGCGCGTTAGTGCTGCGCAGATCGTCGGCCGCCCACTTGGCCAGGGCGTCATGCACAGCCGGATCCAGCCGCAGCAGGACGCCCTTGCGCTCACTCACCGTGTTGCCAAACGCTCCGTCACTGATACAGCGAGCCTGTGTTGACCACCTGCTGGGTGGCCTGCTCGCTGCACAGGACCACGAGCAGGTTAGAGACCATTGCCGCCTTCCGCTCTTCGTCCAGCTCGACGACGCTCTCTTCCTCAAGGCGCCGCAGCGCCATCTGCACCATGCCGACCGCCCCCTCGACGATTCGCGACCGCGCGCCCACCACCGCGCTCGCCTGCTGCTGCCGCAGCATGGCCTGTGCGATCTCCGGTGCGTAGGACAGCCGGGTGAGACGTGTCTCGATGACATCGACCCCGGCCTGCGCGACACGGTCGGTCAACTCCGCCGCCAGTCGCTGGGTGATCTCGTCCGCGTTGTCGCGCAACGACATTCTGTCAGTGCCCCGGCTGTCGTACGGGTAGCTGTTCGCGATGTGCCGGACTGCCGCCTCAGTCTGGATGGTGACGAAATGTACGTAGTCGTCGACGGCGTACAGAGCGTGGGCCGTGTCCCTGACCTGCCAGACCACCACAGCCGCGATCTCGATCGGATTTCCGTCCGCATCGTTGACCTTAAGCTGAGCCGACTCCTGGTTGCGGATCCGGGTGGACACCACGATCCGGTCAGTGAACGAGTTGACCCATTGCAGTCCCGAGTCCCAGATCGTTCCGCGGTACTTGCCGAACAACTGCACGACGCGGGCCCGCCCGGGCGCGACCGGAGTCAGTCCGCGCAGGACAAACGGGCCGGCGAGCCACAACAAGACGTCGAATATCACGACGACGATCCTCGTCGCGCCCGACGAGTGGGAGGCAACGAAGATCAGCCCGACCGCCGCCAGTATGAGGACGATGCCGAGTATCAGCATGGGTATGCCCGGCAGGAACCAGGCCGGCTTCTCGGTCGGTGCCGGCCTGACAGTCGGGCTGGTTTTCTGAGTCGCAACCTCGGATGCCATCTGACCCACCTCCATATGACTTGCTTGATACCAACTATCTAGCATAATGATATCACTTTAGCAAGTACCGAGGTGCCACGCCTGCGGTCAAACCACTGGAAGCGGGCGGATCGGGACAGCCGACCCGATCCCTAAGAGCTTACTTGCGGCGATGCCAAACCACGGTCGGCTCGCCGGGCGATCACAGCAAAGATGCCGCAGCCACATGGCGCTGGTCCGGCATCCCGGTCCCGCAAACATCAGTGACCGAACGCGATTCCTCAGCTGTCATCGCAGGCAGCCGGGGAGTCGCCTAGTTGGCGTACCTCACGATCAGCTCGCCGGCCTGCGGGAGGGTGGCCTCCACGTGCCTGGCCGCACTGCCCCTGACCGTGCCGTAGGCCTTGATGATCGTCGGCCGCCCGGAGCGTGCGGCCCGCCTGTCGGTTACCGCCAGCAGAGCGTCCGCCACCTCGCTCCCCCGCTTGGCCAGGTAGTCACCGAACTCCGAGCCGCCGGATGAGTTGAAGTCCGCCCAATACGGCTCCAGCTGCTCAACCAGCTCAGGCAGCAGCGACTCCACCATGAAGCGGACGTGCCCTGGCTTGAAGGTGTTGACGGTCTTGTACGCGAGCTTGACCGCGGTCCCCGAGACCCCCGACAACTCGGCCACCTGCTGGTCAACCAGCTGGAAGCAATCGTCGGCCACCAGGGGCTGTGTGCCTGGCGCGAGCAGGATCTCCTGAAGCGTCGCTGTCATCAGTGCGCCTTCTCCTCTGTCGTGGTAGTGGCCATTGGATCCGCACTCACAACGCAATGCGCCATCCGTCACTAGACGACGTCGACGGGTCAACGGTTTACCGCCGGCGCTCGACGACCTCCTGAGCGATCGCTTCCCTCCGGCGGCTGTGCCGTCGATGGTCGCGGCAGTGGCGCCAGCCCGCCGCCCCTGCCAGGCAGTCACGGTGATCACGACATGTAAAGTCCTGCTGACGGAGATCCCGAAGCGTATAGAGGCGCAATGACTACCACTTCGCGCATGCTGGCGCCACTGCGGCCCGCCGCCCGCATGCTCACCGGGTCGACATACGTCTTGCTCGGCCTCGACGCCCTGCAGGACCCGGGCGTACGCGTCGATCAGGCTGCCGGAGTGCTGGCAGCGATCCGCAAGGTCGCGCCGCTTCCTGACGACGACGAGCAAGTCGTCCGCTTCAACGCCGGCGTGCAGGTGGTCGGCGGAGCGCTGCTCGCCCTCGGGATCGCCCCGCGGCTATCCGCGCTGGCCCTGGCCGGCTCGCTGATCCCTACCACCATCGCCGGGCACGTTTACTGGACGATCGAGGATCCGGCGACCCGCAAGGCGCAGCGAATCCAGTTCCACAAGAACATGGCCATGATCGGCGGGCTGTTGCTCGCCGTTCTGGATGACCCGAACCCGGGCATTTAGCCGCACCGCCGTCTAAGCCCCTAACCTTCACGAGCCACCCAACCGGCACGTACCGGCAATGAGCTGACAAGCCTCGTTCAACGCTCACGGGGACGGCCACGGATCGCTGTCGCCCCGGTCATCGCTGGCCGCGATCGCCTGGGCTCACCAGATCCAGGCGATGCGGTTTCACCGGGCGGCGGCTAATTCTGGGGGGCATGGACCGCGAGCGAGCATGACAGCTGCTGACCGCGGTGCCGCCAGGACCTGCTCCGACGAGCCGGGAAAGAGGATGTCAGATTATGAACGTAGTGCTTACCGGTTCTACCGGTTTCATCGGTTCTCACATACTTACCGATCTGCTGCAGCACGGCCACGAGGTGACCGCAGTCGTCCGCGACCAGAACCAGGCAGCCAGCGTCGCAGCCATCGGCGCTACGCCGGCAGTAGTCGACCTCTACGACCGCGAAGGGCTCACGAGCGAGCTCAGCGACGCTGACGGAGCGATCCACACGGCGAGCCCCGGGGACGCGACCAGCGCGAACCTCGACACCGCGGTAGTCGACGCCGTAACCGACGCCTTCGCCGGAACCGGCAAACCATATCTCCACATCAGCGGCTCGTGGATTTACGGGAACAACCTCGCCATCAGCGAGGAGTCTCCCATCAAGGCGCCCGCGATGGTGTCATGGAAGGTACCGATCGAAAGCCGGGTGCTCGACGCGACGGGCATGCGCGGAGTCGTCGTCGTCTCCGGCACCGCCTACGGTGACGGCGGCGGAGGGATGCCGGGAATCGTTCTCGGTTCGCCCCGCGACGACGCCGGAAACCTGATCATGCTCGGCACGGGACAACAGCACTGGTCCACGGTGCACGTCGCGGACCTTGCCGACTTCTTCCGGCGCGCCCTGGAAGACGAGTCGGCGCGTGGCCGCTACCTCGTCAGCGACGCGTCGAACCCGACCGTTGCCGAGCTAACAGAGGCCGCGGCCGTGGCGGACGGCGCTCCAGGAGCGGTGGCCGGCTCGGACGATGAGGCCAGGGCACGCCTGGGCGACGCCTTCGCCGAAGTCCTCCTGCTCGACCAGGCCACGGACGCCGCCAAGGCACAAGCCGAGCTCGATTGGCATCCGTCCCGCCCGGATCTCGCCGACGAGTTCCGGCACGGGAGTTACCGCACGTGACCTGACGTCTACCAGTCGCCGCCAGCCGGTGTATGCGGGAGGGCGGTGTCAGGCTGCGGCCGTCTCGGTCGTGAAGGTCATCTGCACTGGCAACGGGTTGACCAGCGCCAGGTCGGCGGCTTGCCATGCCCGAATCGCCGCCCCGCCGCCACGAAA
>JASHUE010000886.1:0-3159 GCA_030040195.1 Streptosporangiaceae bacterium
CGCAACAGCGCCAGCGAGTGGCCGCCATCGCCGCCGCTGCCGCCGTACATGGCCGATAGCAGAGCCACCTTGGCTTTGGCCCGCTCCGCTCCTATGGCGTCGGCTACGGCCTCGTAGACGTCGCCGCTCGCGGCCGCCTCCGCGAACGCCCTGTCGCCGGCCAGCGCGGCCAGCACCCGCGGCTCGAGCTGCGCCGCGTCCGCGACGACCAGCTTCCAGCCCGCATCGGCGACCACAGCACGGCGGAGAACCTTGGGGATCTGCAGCGCGCCACCGCCCCGGGTGGCCCAGCGGCCGGACACGACCCCGCCGACGATGTAATCGGGCCGGAACCGTCCCGCCGACACCCAGGTATCGAGCCAGGACCAGCCGTTCGCGGTGTAGAGCCTGACCAGCTCCTTGTATCGCAGCAGCAGCGGGATCGCCGGGTGATCGACGGTCCGCAGCACCGACACCCGGGTCGAAGGGACCCGGACGCCCGCCGCGGACAGCGCGCGCATCAGCTGAGCAGGCGAGTCCAGGTTCACCGGGCGTACCGCGCCAAGCGCGGCGGAAATCTCGGCCGCCAGCTCGGCCAGCCGGGCGGGTCGCGCCGAAGGGCCGGCTGCTGCGGCCGGCCGCGGGCCAAGCAGGTCGGTGAGGAGCTCGTTGTGTATCTCGGCCCGCCACGGTAGCCCGGCCGCTGTCATCTCGGCGGCGACCAGGGCGCCAGCGGACTCGGCCGCGGTGAGTATGCCGAACCTCGGCGTCTGCGGATCGGCGCCAGCGCGCGCCTGCTGGCTCGCATGCACCGCGATCAGGTCGTCGAGCACGGCCCCGGCGGCCGGATTCCCCTGACCGGCCAGGTCGGGCTCATCGAAGAGCAGCTGCGGCGGCCCAGCCGGCTTCGCCGGCGGCAACGGGGCGGATTCGCTGCGCGCGGGCCGGCCGGTGACACGGCCTGCGGCGGCGGCCAGCCTTGCGGGCTGGTCCGGGTTCCCATCCCGGCCGAGCAGGAGAGCCTCGGTCAGCTCGACATCGTGGCAGCGGGCTACCCGGACACCGGCGCACAGCAGGCGGGGGTAGACGAGGGCTGCCGACTCCCAGACCCAGCGGACCGAAGCAGATCGCTCTCGCTCGGCAACGGCGGCCGCCAGATCGGGTACCGTCAGCGGCTGGTCGAGTGGCGCTCCGTCATCGGCAACCGTGCACAGCAGCCCTGCCCGATCTGGACCAGGGACAACCGCTACCCGCACGCCTCAGATTGTGCAGCATGCCGCCGACACTCGCGGCCGGGGCCAGCAAGCACACCGATTGCTCACACGGTCGTGTCGGCAGTCGGCACGTGTGACTCGCCCGCGGGCCAGGCCGGTACAGCGCTGTCACCGTCCGCCTTGCGCGTCCGCTTCAGCCTTGACACAGGAACCAGCCGCGTCCGGCTGGCCGGATCGGCGTCAAGCGGCTGGCTCGAGGCCGGCCCGGAATCGCTGGCTAAGCCGGACTGAGCGGCCTCCGGCTCGATCTGGTCGTAGGCGCCTTGCCGTGGTTGCAGCGCCGTGACTCGTGCCGCCAGGTCCTTAAGGCGAGCATCGGCCCGGCCCAGCAGCTCGGCCGGTGTCGTGGCGGCGGACGACGTCCCAGGCATTGCCGGTGCCACGGGCCCTGGCAGCCCGGACGAGGTTGCCAACGAGCCGGGCTCGGACACCGCCTGCCGCGGTGATTCAAGCTCAACCAGCAGCTGCCCGTCGGGAGTGGTCTTGTCAGGCGCCGGCTCGAGCTCGGCTGGCTGAGGGCGCTCGAGCAACACGGCCCGCTCCAGCCGACTCGGCTCGGCGTAGTCATGACCGTCGAGCATGGCCGCTAGCCGCTCCGCTTCGGACGCCTCCACGCCGAGGACCACGCGCGGCTGGCCCCACGGCTCCTCGACGGAGTAGCCGACGTAGCTCGTTACCGGCGGCAACGGACCCGACCCGACGCCATGCCGCGTGCGCCATCGCACCCACGCCTGCTCTAGCGCAGTAGCAGCTTGCTCGGCGCGCTGCACCAGGTCCGGGTCACGCATGTATGCCACCTCCCCACCACCAGGCGCCATACGCATTCCGCGATAAGGCAGCCCAGGGGCATCGCCTGTCACCCCCTGCCCGTACCTGGCGATAGCCACGCCGCACGGGCACCATTACGTGCTGCCGCCGGTCACCGGGCGCGGCAACAGCTCGTGCGACCAGTATCCGCTGGACACGAGTGCCGATGGGGTGATTACGAGAAGTTGCTGAATAGTTACTTTAGGTGAGCTGCCGCGCACAGACAGAAGGCGTCGCGGCCAGGTGCCCGGGGGTGGAACGACGCGGGCTGGCGGATTGGCCGACCAGGAACTTTCCCTTAAGAACGGGCCCGGCTCGCGGCCGGTGCTGCCGGAAACTGGAACGAGCCCGTTCCCGGTCTTAAAGCGTCTTAGGGCTTGAACTGGAACTCACGGTGCTCCTGGCGCGTAGCGCCAGGAGGCCGGATCGACCCCGGCAACTTCTGCTGACCGATGCCCATCATCGCATCGACGCGAAGCGCGCCCCCCGATGCGGTGAGCTGGCCGCCGGGGTCGACCCCCCCAACTGCTTAGCGAGTGGCCGCAGGCTGACTGCGCAACACTGCGCGCCAACCAGTGCCCGGCTCGATGGGGCCGGGCCGCGGCCAAGCCTCATTCCGAGCGCTGCTGCGGGATGCCCGCAAGAAGTGCGCGTACTTCAGTCTCCCGGTACCTGCGGTGGCCACCGAGGGTACGGATCGACGTGAGCTTTCCTGCCTTTGCCCAGCGGGTGACTGTTTTGGGGTCAACCCTGAACATGGTCGCGACTTCTGCCGGCGTTAGCAACGGCTCAGCCTCTGGTGTGCGTGCTGACATGTTGACGGCCTCTCCTCCTGGACCGGTACTGCGATCCCTGCGTTTCCTTGCTGTTCGTGGCTCCCCTAGAGAGCCTGCCTCGGATGTCCTATATAGTCCACTCGGACCATATTGCCATCACCAGCGGCGACAAGTCGACAACCGGGAGCAAAGTTTCTGTGCGAGTCGCGCCGCTTGTCCCCCGCCGTGTACTGTCACGCTGCGTGATTCTAGCGACACGCATCGTCGCAACGGGCGGATTCGGAAAAGTCATCCGCGTCTCCCATCAGCTACTTAGCTCGATT
>JASHUE010000093.1:0-2672 GCA_030040195.1 Streptosporangiaceae bacterium
ACTCGCCAAGCCGATGGCACCGATCGAGCCAGCCTGGTCTCCTGTCGCCCACTACGGCGGTTATCAGCAGTCTGCGCCGGCCGGAGCTGTCCAGGCCCGCGCGGTAGCGGATGCCGCCAGGGACTCCCTGGAGCAGCACTGACGGTCCTGGCTCGGGCTGCCTGCTGACGGCACCGCGAGATAGCTCACCGTCCAGACGCTAAGAGGTAAGGTCGCCGGATGGCCACTTCAGGCATGACCCCGCCGGATCGGCCCAGCGGTCAGCCAGGCCATCAACGTCGCTGTCCCGGTAACCACCAAGGCGAGGCGCCGGGCACGGACAGCGCGCTCATCGTGCCGCCGTCGACAACGTCGCCCGGCCTGCTGCTCCGCCCCTGGACTGAGCAGGACATTCCCGCGATCGTTGCCGCACATCGCGATCCCGTCATGCGGCAGTGGCTCCGCCACCCGGTCACCAGTGCGGAGCAGGCGCGCCGGATCGTCCAGGACCGGCGCGCGGACCGCCGGGCCGGTACCCGCTACAGCTTCGCCGTACTGCAAGCTGGCCCCGATGACGCGGCCGGTGACCTGGTTGGAGGCGTCAGCGTCCGGCGGCCCGACGGCGAAGCTGCCGCGGGCGAAGTGAGCTACTGGGTCACGGCGCCTTCGCGCGGTCAGGGCATCGCGCCACGTGCCCTGAACGTGGTATGCGAGTGGGCCTTCCGCCTGGAACGGCACCGGCCCCTCGAACGACTCGAACTCATCCATGCTGTTGGCAACCGCGCGTCCTGCCGGGTGGCAGAAAAGACCCGATTCGCGCTATCGGCAGTGCTGCCGCCACTGCCCCCTGAGTTCCCCGATTACGGGCACTTGCACATCCGTTTGCCTGGCTAGCCGTCAGGATTCAACGGTGGTTAGTGCGAGCGGCTGCGTTCCTGGCAATCAGGCCCGGACTGCCGGAGCGACCGAGCCTTACCAATATCCCGTTGCGGCTGATCTGGATGATTGCGACCATCGCTGTCGCGTGGACGTTCTTCTCCGGGGACAGCCGGCGGGTCTATCAATCGCTGCTTCCCGCCGATGACGCTACCTGGGCCAGGGGCGCGGCCGGGCGTTCTGGAAGGCACTGATCACCGCAGTGGACGCTGGAGCGAGGCGACCGCGGTATCGAGCCCGCAGCATGGCCGTCATCAAGGCGGTCCTTGCTGAGCAGGCTGGCTAGCGCTGTTCGGCCCGCGGAATACCGGCCTGAGCGCCCGGACGATCTGCAATCATCGGTTGCACATCCACTCCATGACGTGCTACCTTTGGTTGCAGATCGGAAGCCGCGCGAGCGATGACCAAGATGCGACACCAGATGGTGGCCGGCGATGGCGGCCGGACGCGCAGGAAGGGATTGGGTACCGATGGCAGGCCTGGGGATTGAGCGCGAGATTCTGATCGAGGCGCCCGCCGAGGTTGTGTGGCGCACCATCACCGAGCCTGATCAGATGACCCAGTGGTTCGCCGACCGGGTGGACCTCATCGTGGAGCCGGGCGCTCATGGCTACATGGGGTTCGGCGATCAGGGCGGCCCGGTTGTCGTGGAGACGGTCGATCCGCCGACTCGCTTCTCGTTCCGCTGGAACCATCCCGGCGGGCAGGAGCCGGTGGCCGGCAACTCGATGCTGGTCGAGTTCGCGCTCACGCCCGTGGGCGACGAGCGGACCCACGTCCGCGTTTCCGAAGGCGGCCATGAACTGCGGGACTGGCCCGACGCGGAGAAGCAGCGCTATGCCGACGAGCACAGGGAAGGCTGGGGCGACTTCCTGGATCGCCTCGCCAGCGTTTCCGCGGAGCTCCGATCGGGATGACGGCGCAAGCCGATGACGAGCTGTGGTCGGCCATCGGCGACCCGTCTCGTCGCCGGGTGCTCGACCTCGTCGTCAGCAACGGTGAGGTCAGCGCCAGCTGGCTGGCCGGCCAGGTGCCGTTCTCGCGCCAGGCGGTATCCAAGCACCTGGTCGTGCTCGAACAGGCAGGGCTGATCAGCCGGCGCAAGCAGGGCCGGGAGGTTCTGTATCGGGTCGAGGCCGACCGTCTTGACCAGGCGACTCGGGCGATCGCGGACCTTGCGGCCGAGTGGGACCGGCGACTTGGCGCGATCAAACGGCTCGCCGAGGCTGCGCACGCCGAAGCAAAGAAACAGCGAAACCTCCAGCAATGAGAGAGACCCAGCCATGAGAGACGAATCACCGAGCTCCGGTGGGCCGTTGGCCGGCGTCCGCAGCGGCCTGCCCCCGGTCGTCGACCGGGCCGCATTCGAGGCCGAGGTCGACAGGCTCAGGATCCGGGAGAAGGCCCGCACCCGCGAAAGCGACGCGATCGCCGCGGCCCGGCGGCGACTGCCTATGGTCGAGGTCGACGCCAGGCTCACGCTGACCGGGCCGCGCGGCCCGGTCACCTTGCTGGAGGCGTTCGAGGGCCGGCGGCAGCTGATCGCCTACTACTTCATGTGGGACGCCGGCCACTCCGCGCCCGAGCAGTGCGAAGGATGCACCTTCTACACCACTCAGGTCGCGGAACTGTCCTATCTGCACTCCCGCGACATCACCTACGCGGTGTTCTGCCAGGGCCCCTGCGACGAGAGCCTCCGCTACCGCGACTTCATGGGCTGGGACATGCCCTGGTACTCCGCCGTCGGCTCGCTCGAC
>JASHUE010000887.1:0-3187 GCA_030040195.1 Streptosporangiaceae bacterium
TGGCTGCCGCGCAAGGTGATGCTGTCGCGGGCCGAGCAGGATGCGATGCCGCACGTGCTGCTGGCCTGGGTCCGCTGGGCGGGGCAGAAGTCCGGGCTGCCAGAAAGCTCGGTGGCCGGGACGCTCGACGCGGTGTTTGACGGGATGCGCACATTCGCGACCGTCTACCGGGATCCGGAGTCTTTCGGGCTTGAGCCGGATTTGGTCGCGAAGCTGCTGCCCGACGGCGACATGGAGGCGCTGGCCCGGCGCGTGTTCGCCTTCCCGCTGCTGCGCGGCAGTTACCGGGGCACCGACCTGGCCAAGCTCAACCCGGCCAGGCCCGAAGACCGGCCGACCCTGCTCGCCGCCGATCACGACGAGCCGGGGTCCCCGCGGGCCAGCGGCGAGCACATCAACCAGCACTCCGAGCTCGCCGACCGCCTCTGGCGCGGCGATCCCCCCGAGTTGTGGGATGCAGCCCAGCGGCTGCTCGACCTGGGCGAGAACCGGATCGACGTGCTGCACGCGCTGATCGAAACCATCGCCGAGGCCGGGCCGCACGAGCGGGACATCGCCGCCGCGCTGGCCGACTTGCCGCCGGAGGAGCGGGGGTGACGGGCAAGCCGGTCCGACCGGGCAAGCCAACCGGACCGGCCAGGATGGCCGACGCTAACGTCGGCGCGGGCGACGGCCACGTCGTCGACCTGAACGCGGACCTCGGCGAGAGTTACGGCGCGTGGCGGCTCGGCGACGACGAGGCGCTTCTGGAGATCGTGACCAGCGCCAACATAGCCTGCGGGTTCCACGCGGGCGACCCGCTGACTATGAGGCGGGCCTGTGCCAGCGCGGTCGCGCGGGGCGTGGCGATTGGCGCGCAGGTCTCGTATCACGACCTGGCGGGCTTCGGGCGCCGGGAGATGACGGTGCCGCCGGAGGAACTCGCCGCGGAGGTGCTGTACCAGCTGGCCGCACTCGACGGCATGGCCAGGGCGGAGGGCGGAAGGGTCAGTTACGTCAAGCCGCACGGGGCGCTCTACAACCGGGCGGTGCACGACCCCGAGCAGGCGGCCGCGATCGCCGCGGCGGTCAGCAGCTACGACCCTGCCCTGCCGGTTCTGTCGCTGCCGGGCTCGGAGATGGCGGCCGCCGCGGCCGGCGCCGGGCTGCCAGCCGTTGCGGAAGCCTTCGCCGACCGCGCCTACAACGACGACGCGACGCTCGTCAGGCGGGGAACGCCCGGAGCCGTGCTGACCGACTCCGCCACCGTCGCGGCCAGGGTGACGGGCCTGGTGATCCACGGGACGCTGCCGTCGATCAGCGGCAAGGAACTGCGGATCAGCGCCCGCTCAGTGTGCATCCACGGCGATACGCCCGGCGCCGTCCGCCTGGCCTGGGCGGTACGGGCCGCACTGGAGCAGGCCGGGGTGACGCTAGCGTCGTTCGCGTGATGAAAGCGGTCCCGGCCGGGGACGCCGCCGTGCTGGTGGACCTGGCCGACACCGGTTCGGCTGCTCAGCTCGCGGCGACGATCCGCGCCGCCGGGCTGGCGGGGGTGCGTGACGTGATACCCGGCGCCCGCACGGTCCTGGTCACGGTCGAGCCGGGAACCTGGGACACCGCAGAGCTGTCCGAGCGCCTGTCCGGCCTGCCGCCGCCCGACGACACCACAACGGCGGCCGCGCCTGTGGTGGAGGTCGCCGTCCGTTACGACGGGCCCGACCTCGCCGACGTCGCGGCACTGACTGGCCTGCCGGTCAGCGAGGTGATCGGCAGGCACCAGGCCGCGCGGTACCGCGTCGGCTGGCTCGGCTTCATGCCCGGCTTCGGGTACCTGACCGGCCTCGACGCTGCCCTCAGCCGGGTACCGCGCCTCGATACGCCGCGGGTGTCCGTCCCGGCCGGCTCGGTCGCCATCGCCGGCGGCCTGGCAGCGGTCTACCCGGCCACGTCGCCCGGCGGCTGGCGGCTCCTTGGCCGGAGCGATTCAAGGCTGTGGGACCCGCAGCGATCGCCGCCCGCCTTGCTGGCGCCCGGCACCCGCGTGCGCTTCAGGGCCGTGGACTACCTGCCCGACTGCGCGATGCCGGCCGAGGCGGCTCGCACCGGGCGCACGCACGCCAGCGGAGCGGCCACGGGCCGGACCGTCGAAGTCCTGCAGCCAGGGCCGCTGGCCACGATCCAGGACCTGGGCCGGCCAGGCTCCGGGCATCTCGGCGTGCCGCACAGCGGCGCCGCGGACGCCGGCAGCATGCGCCTAGCCAATGTGCTGGTCGGGAACGAGATTGCCGCGGCCGGACTGGAGGTGACGCTGGGCCGGCTCAGCCTGCGCTTTGGCTGCGATGCGGTCGCCGCCGTCACCGGCGCGCCAGCGCCGCTGCGGCTGCGCACCGCCTCCGGAGCCGAGCACGAGCCCGCCCATGGCGTCGCGTTTGCCGTCCCGGCCGGGGCCGTGCTCAGGCTTGGATCTCCCGTCGCCGGGCTGCGCAGCTACCTGGCGGCGGACGGCGGTATCGATGTCGCCCCTGTGCTCGGCAGCCGGTCGGCAGACCTGCTATCCGGGCTCGGCCCGCCGCCGCTGAGCGCCGGAGATATCCTCCCGCTCGGTGCGCGGCGTCCCGAGGCGGCCGCGATCAGCGCGGGCGCCGCAACGCCCGCGCCTCCCGACGCCATCGTCGAGCTACCGGCGGTCGCCGGGCCGCGGGACGACTGGTTCGGCGAGGCGGCCCTGGAGGCGCTGACGAGCGGCAGCTATCAGGTCACGGCGGCCAGCAACCGCACCGGCCTGCGGCTGGCCGGGCCGCGGCTGGACCGCCGCCGGGTGGCGGAACTTCCCAGCGAGGGCATGGTCACCGGCTCGCTGCAAGTGGCTCACGACGGACAGCCGATCCTGCTGCTGGCCGACCATCCGACCACGGGCGGCTATCCGGTCATCGCGGTCGTGCGATCGGCCGACATCGACGCCGCTGCTCAGCTGCGACCCGGCCAGAACGTCAGGTTCCGGCTGAGCGCCCGCGGCCGGCCAGGCCGGACGACCCGGTCAGGGTGAGCTGGTGAGCTGCCGGTACCCGGCCAGCACGTCGGCGGCCAGCACCGTGGTGAGGTCCTCGGCTGTGGCCGTCTCGCCGCTTCTGGAGATCCGCAGGTCGCGGATCGCGCAGGCGCGCTCGAAGAGCGACCGGGCGAACCGGCCGTTCCCCAGCTCGTC